>JAUWPO010000027.1 GCA_030611505.1 Chloroflexota bacterium | reverse complement strand
AGCGTCACCTAAATTGCGGATAGCCAGCACTGGGTCCGCGCCGTTCCAGAAGAGGTGGCTGGGGTCAAAATTGCAGCCCAAAGCCGGTCCGGCGGCTTCCCGCATGCGTAGCAGCGTCTCAACGTTGTAAATAAGCATGCCGGGATGCATCTCAACGCCGATTTTTACATCATGCGCTGCTGCAAATTTGGCCGCCTCTCTCCAATAAGGAATCCCAACTTGATTCCACTGGTAGTCCAAGATTTCCAGAAAATGGGGCGGCCATGGGCATGTCACCCAATTCGGTTTTGTGTCACTCTCCGAACCGGCTGGCAGGCTGGAGAGCACGTTCACCACCGGTACGCCCAGCATTTCCGCCAAACGTACTGACTTACGGAAAATCAAATCCGATTCATGAGCCAGCTTTTTATCGGGGTGCAGGGGCTCATAATGACAGCTCAAGGCGCTGATGATCAAGCCGCGTAATTCAACCGCTTTCAGATATTCATTACGTTTATTTTTGCTTTCCAACAGATCGTCCACCGGACAGTGGTGACTCCCCGGATAACCACCACTCCCGATTTCGATTGCTGTTGCACCCGATTCGGCAATTTTATCCAGTGCCTCTTCAAAGGGCAGGTTCTGGTAAAGAACAGAAAATACACCAATGCGCATGGTAAGCCTCCTTTATTGATCTCTAAGATAGTTAGGTAATATTAGTATAAGATTCATGCTAGAATTTATCTTGCTCACGGCGGAGCTTAACGACAATTTGATCCTCGTCCAAAAGGACATCGTCCCAAGTAATGATTTCACCAGCTTTTATTGATCGGTTGATCTTCGCATTGGGGGCTAATCCAACTGGTAATGCATCCAGTTCACGAGCGATATCGGCGCGCTCAATAATGCCGTGAAATGTAAAGCCGCCAATGTCATCCAGGTGTTCTCCGATGTGCAAATCACGTTTTGCTACCGCCATAGAATCCGCTACTGGACGATCCAGCGGCACCAGTGTGGCTTGCTGGTATAGATGAGCCCGGGCTACGGAGATCGGCGCTTCCAGAAACCATAAATGATAAGGACGGAAGAATGTGAAATACTTTCCTTTCCCGACCTTTAAGTACTGCAAATCTTCCCGGATGCGCTCATCATCGACACGAACTGTGACGAATACGCCGCCAGCCATCGCACTTCCCTGGACAAAGTCCACCGCACCGGGAAATTCGGTGATGCCTCCATCACTTTTCATCGCAAAGATTTCCGATACGGTATCCAAGTCTGCCTCAGGACCGGTCATACCGCGCTGCATCGGGGTACATCCGGTAGCATTTGCGGCGCAGGTCATTTCGAACATAGTTTTGGTTCCATCCACATAGGATGCGATTGTGAATGGATCCTTATCGACAAGCCTGGCTGATTGGGCGACATCATCTGGTGTAGCTGTTGGATTTAGGGGGTTATTCTTCCCCTTACCGATCGCTATAACCTCATAACCCAGGCTTTTGGCGAAGTCATAAAGCTCCATTAAGCAGCCAGGTTCATCGCCGGAGGAGACCGTATATAATACCCCCGCTTGATCGGCTTGTTTTTTCAGGATACGTCCAACGGTGACGTCTGCTTCGATGTTCACCATAACAATATCCTTGCCGTTTTGAATGCAGCTGTAAGCCGTTTCAGCTCCAACCGCTGGAGAGGGGGTCACGTCAACCACGATATCGACCGCTTCAAGCTGGGACGCTAGCGAATATGAACTAGTAACGATGTTTTTACCTATATTTAGACCATCCATTGCGGGGTCAGGCGCATCCGTTTCGAGGATATTTTCTTGGGGTACACCGCTTTCTATAAACGTTTTAAACGCCGCTTTGGTATCAGAATCCGCAAGCACTCGAACAACCATGCCTTTCATTTGTGCTACCTGACGCACAAAACCGCTTCCAATCCAGCCGGCGCCGCTGACGCCAACCTGGATTGGTTTCCCTTCAGCCTCCCGCTTGAGCAAGTCGTTGTAAATCATGATGCACCCGATATTTTGGCTTTATAAACATCCCGCGCTGCCAGTACGATGTCTTGGGCGGTGAGGTGGTATTTCTTGAGCAGGTCGTATGGATCAGCCGATTCGACATAGACATCTGCCAGACCGATAAAACGCATGGGTACCGGGTAATTTTCAGCAACTATGCGGGCGATATTAGCCCCCACACCGCCGTGCAACAGATGTTCTTCCGCCGACACGATTGCCCCGGTTTCACGCGCCGCATTTACGATAGTGTCGCGATCGAGGGGGCGTATTGTAAACAGATCGATCACTCTCGCTTGGATGCCCTCTTTTTCCAGAAGGGCAGCCGCATCCAACCCAGCAGCCACCATGATGCCATTGCCAATGATGGTCAGGTCTTTCCCTTGGCGAACGATATTGGCTTTCCCTATCTCGAACGGGCAGTCATTCGCTGGGTAAATAAATGGCATTGCGACCCGGCTGGAACGCAAAAATACCGGACCGATATATTCTGTGGCAGCTCTAACGGCGGCATGCATGGAGGTTGGATCGCTCGGGACCAGCATGACCATCGTGGGTAATCCACCCATGAGAGCCAGATCTTCGATGCCCATCTGGGTGGGACCGTCTTTACCCAATGTAATGCCGCCATGACTGCCCAGGATTTTGGCATTTATATTTGACATCGCGATGGACAAGCGAATCTGGTCGTATGCGTTGCACAATAAAAAAGAAGAGAAGCTGGTTATCCAGGGGATCAGGTCGCAAGCCGCCAATCCTGCACCGATACCAACCAGATTGCTCTCCGCGATACCAATGTTGAAGAATCGTTCCGGAAATGTAAAGCGTACACGCTCTGCTTTAGTGGAATTACCTAAATCTCCGTCCAGCACGACAACTTTGGGGTTCTCTTGACAGACTGCCAATAGAGCTTCTCCAAAAATATCCCGCATGGGCTGACTGGGTTTCAGACCAGCGATTTCGCCTAGCTGCATAGGATTTCCTCCCGTGCTTTTTCTGCTTGTTCAGGTGTCAGTGCTCTTCCATGGAATCGGAAATCGGTCTCAACAAAAGACACTCCTTTGCCTTTGATCGTGTGAGCGATGATGATCACCGGTTGGTTCGATACGCTGCGAGCGGATTTAAGCTTTTCGATGAGCGCTCCAATATCATGACCATCAACTTCATCGACTTGCCAGCCAAAGCTGCGCCATTTTTCCGCCAACGGCTCCAAAGCCATCTCCCGGCTTATGGGTCCGGTTTCCTGGTATTTGTTGTAATCCAGGATCGCTGTTAACCGGTCGCATTTAAAATGGGCTGCCGCCATCGCAGCTTCCCAGATTTGCCCCGCTTCACATTCACCATCCCCCAACAGCACATAAACCCGGTAATCAAGATTGTTGAGGCGACCACCTAATATATGACCGATTCCCACGGACAGCCCCTGCCCAAGAGAACCTGTGGTCGCCTCCACGCCCGGCATCATACCTTGAATGGGATGTCCCTGTACCGGGCTGTCAATTTCCCTCAAGCGCCATAATTCTTCACGATCAAAATAGCCAGCTCGAGCGAGCACGGCGTAAAGAAGAGGCGCGGCATGCCCTTTACTCATAATAAAACGATCGCGTTCTCGCCACCAGGGTTCGTCGGGACGGTAGTTGAGAATTCCGCCAAAGTAGAGGGCAGTTAGAATCTCTACCGCTGACCAGGAACTAGATGGGTGTCCAGATCCAGCTTTGGTGGTCATATCAAGAATGTCAAGCCGCAAATCCTTTGCAAGCCGTTTGAGTGATTCTGTATCGGGTATTTGGATTGGTGATTCGGTCATTAGGCCTCCTTCATTAATATATTTGATTTAGAAATGTGTTCACACGCTCCGCTGTGGGCAATGCAGGTATTACGCCCAAGTACTGCGAGGTCAATGCGCCTACGGCATTGGCATATCGGAGTGCAGTGGGCAGCTTTTCGGGTGATAGATTATCCCGCCAGTTATCACCACCCACTATCTGGCAAAGCAGCCCGGCAATAAAGGCATCCCCACAGCCGGTGGCATCTACAGTTTTCACTTTGAATCCCTTGACAAATTTGCTCCCATCTGCTGTTTGGAAGAAGCTCCCCTTTGGTCCAAGTGTAACCACAATCAGGTCTGGACCGTGCTGTAAAAGAGATTTAGCGGCTTTCTCCAAATCATCACTCCCGCCGAGCATCACGAGCTCTATCTCATTCACTTTGAGCAGGTCGACTTTCGGTACGACCGTCATAGCGCGTTCACTTGCTTCGTACGGGTTCTTCCAGAGGCTTGGACGGTAGTTGACATCAAATGAAATCAGTGCTCCGGATGCATGAGCGAGATTCACTGCTTCGATTGTGGCGCTGCGGCTGGGTTCGTGTGTCAAGCTGAGAGAGCCGAAATGTAAGCATTTTGTTTTTTGCAGCAACTTGAGGTCGATCTCTTCCGGTTTTAGGCGTGTGTCTGCGCCTGGATTGCGGTAAAACACGAACTCGGAAGTGTTCTCGTCTGGTTTGGCGATAATTGCCATCGTCGTCCTGGCTTCTTCGTCATATCTCATCCCAACCGTGTTTACGCCCTCGGTTTTCAGGACATTTTCTAAATAATGACCGAATAGATCATCACCAACCTTACCGATAAAGGCACTATGCGCTCCTAGGCGTGCGGCGGCTACGGCAACATTTGCAGGAGCGCCGCCTGGTTTAGGACGGAATGCTGAAACATCAGTCAGTTTTACCCCGATCTCAGCCGGAAACATATCGATCAATACTTCCCCGAGACAAACGATGTCCATAAACTTTCTATCTCCAATTAATCGTGTAACTCATTGTATAGAGAGTACCGGTCTGACCGGTAGTAGATGTGCAGGAATTCTATTGGGATCGCATGCTGGGAATATGAGACTCTCTCAATAAAAAGAAGCGCTGCTTCAGCAGGTATCTTCAATATGTGCCCAAGTTCGTCTGAAGCCGACACCGCTCGAATGACTTGCTTGGCGTTTACCAGCCTGATCCCGTAATCACGATCGAGCGTCTGACGCAGCGGTTGTTTGGCGAAATTGTGATTCAGGACATTGGGACAATATTTGTGTGCGAGATATGCTTCTTCAATGCTCATTGGCTCTCCATCAGCAAGGCGTAGACGGACAATTTTTGCCAATTCTTCACCTTCAGCAACCTCAATTCTTTCTGAAATATCCCTTGGAGCCGGGATTAATGTCGATTCCAGTACTTCTGTCCCCGGTTCAAAACCGCGCTGGCGCATATCTTCTGTGAAGCTGATGATCCTGATCATTGCTTGCTCGAGGCTGGGATGTGCCACAAATGTTCCCCTGCCTCTTTGGCGGTAGATCAAATTTTCGTTCACCAGCATATCGAGTACTTGCCGGATCGTATTGCGACTGACTTGATACATCTCGATCAATTCCGATTCGGGCGGCATCATATCACCAGGCTGCCACTCGCCTTGAACGATCTTGGTATGCAATATTTCATAAAGCTGCTGGTAATAGGGCAGTTTGCTATGACGGTTAATGTTGTTTGCTAACACAATCAGCTCCGCGAATATTTTTAAGCTTACTTCAGCAAGATGAATTACTTGACCTATCAAATGCCCCGTGTTAATATACCAATATTCCAATATATTTATTCTAAACGAGTGATGTAATAAAGTCAAGTTATCTCATTAAGCAAAAGCAACTACTTGAAACCGATTGGCTGCAGCATGTATTGTGTCTAATGGAATAGTCGACAATGGCAAGCGATATAAGTCATATTGAGATTAAGCAATTGGTTATATTGGGTTCTAGTTTACAGGTGTTTCAATACAGCTGTTTCAATTGACAAGCCATTGAATTATGCTATACTTTAGTTGGTTGGTACAACCAATTATTATCTGGGGGGCAAGCAACGTCTGGTAGATTAATCTGATTTGTCGACTGTGATGCCTGATAGTTATAGACGAATTTGAATTAACCATAAAAGGGACATTCTTGCAGAGTCAGTATCGTTACCAGACCGGTGATCAGACCCTCGTTCGCCAGATGAATTTATCTGTGATCATGCGTCATCTGCGTGAAAACTCTCCCATGTCGCGTTCCTCATTGGCCGAGATGACTGGTTTGAATAAAACAACCGTTTCAAGTCTGGTTCAGGAATTAATTGATCGTCAATTCGTTCGCGAAGTTGGTTTTGAACCAGCGGGATCAGGTCGCAGAGCAGGACGTCTGGGTATGATGTTGACGCTTGACCCAGCAGCCGGGTATATCGTCAGCGGTGAAATTGGGGTGGATTTTATTGAAGTTATTTGCACAGATTTTGCACCCGAAATTCTTTGGCGCCACGAGGAGAAAATTCAACAAAAAATGGGCCAGCAGGAGATCATAGATCGTGTGCTGGCCCTTTTACATCAAGCGGCAGATTCTGGTAGCGAGTCGTGCAAATCATTTCTGGGTGTTGCAGTGGGTGTCCCAGGTCTAGTCGACCAATCCAGCGGTGATTTGCTCTTTGCACCCAACTTGGGGTGGAAAGATATACCCCTGCGTGAAATTCTGCAGACTTCTATCAGCGCACCGGTTGTAGTGGATAATGAAGCCAGTATTTCAGCACTCGGTGAATACTATTTTGGTGCCGCTCAAGGTTATGAAGAATTGCTCTACATCAGTGTAGGCGTCGGTCTGGGAGGCGGTATCGTTCACGCTGGACAGCTATACAACGGCTCCACGGGTGTTAGTACTGAGTTCGGTCACATGACAATGGACCCGGATGGATTGTTGTGCAGTTGTGGTAACCGAGGTTGCTGGGAGACACAGGTCAGCCAGCAAGCCCTGTTTCGTTATATCCATAATGCATTAAAATCGGAGCATGCAAGCTTGTTAAGCAAAAAAACAGGTGGCAACACCAATCAACTCACGGTGCAAATGGTTGTGGAAGCTGCAAGAGAGGGTGACGTTTTGGCGTTGGATGGTTTGATCATGATCGGTCGTTATCTTGGGATTGGCATCGCTTCTTTGGTTAATGCGCTGAATCCTGATCTGGTTGTTTTAGGAGGCATCCTGAGCCTGGCAAGCGAATTTCTCTTACCAGTAGTAGATGATGTTTTGGATCAGCGTTGTCTGCAGTGGAACCGTGATGCTACAAAGGTAGTGACCGCAAAACACGGTCTTGATGCGTGTGTGATGGGAGGTGTAGCAAAAATCTACCAGGCTGTTCTGGCTGAACCGAATAAACTAGAAAGACAGGTAGCTTGAAATTTCGTCAAGCGAAGGAAGAAGTCCTAAGAGCCTAACTTGAAAGGAGGTGCCATAAAGCGATAATATTCATATCGAAAAACATCAAAGATTTAATGGCAATAACAAAAGAAAAACAAAAACATATCTAACGATACAAGGAGAAGATGATAATGAAGATCAAATATTTATTAGTGCTGACACTCGTATTTGTGTTGATCCTATCAGCATGTGCACAGCCCACCCAAGCTCCCGTTGAAGAGCCAGCTGCTGAAGAACCTGCTGCCGAGGAACCGGCTGCAGAAGCACCGGCAGTAAGCGAATTAAACATCCTGTGGGCGCAGTGGGACCCGGCGGATTATCTGCAGCAAGTAGCCAACATGTATGAGGAAGAGACTGGCATCAAGGTAAACGTCATTCAAGAACCTTGGGGCTCCTTTGGTGACCGCTTCTTCACTGAAATGGCTGCTGGTGGCGATGCCTGGGACATGGTGGTCGGTGACAGCCAGTGGCTCGGTCAGGGCGCAACTCAGGGTCATTACATCGAGCTGACCGACTTCATGGCAAGTAAGGGCATCGATAAATCAGTAACCCCAGCTACTCTTACATACTATGGAGAATATCCAACCGGTTCAGGGCATTACTGGGGCTTCCCCACCGAGGGAGATGCGGATGGATGGGCTTATCGTAAGGATCTCTTTGAGGATCCCGATGAAATGGCTGCCTTCGAAGCGGAGTATGGTTACCCCTTGGATGTCCCCAAAGACTACAACCAATTAATGGACATAGCCAATTTCTTCACCCGCCCCGATGATGGTATATACGGAGTGGCAATATACACCCAGAAAGACTACGACGCAATCACCATGGGTGTTGAGAACACCATGTTCAGCTGGGGAGGAGACTGGCATGACGAGAACAACAATGTCATGGGCATCGTGAACTCGCCTGAGAACATTGAAGCCGTCCAGTTCTACCGCGACCTGTACGAATGCTGTCAGGTGCCCGGCTTGAGCAATGCCTTTTTCACCGAGACCAATGACGCCATGATCGGCGGTCAGGCAACGATGATCATGAATTACTTCGCCTTCTTACCGGCATTGGCCAGCTCAGATATCAGTGAGTACGCTGATGTCACGGGATTCTTCCCGAATCCAGCCGGTCCTAAGGGAGCTCCTCAGCATGCTGCTCTCGGAGGCCAGGGAATGAGCGTGATCTCATACATCAGCGATGAGCGCAAACAGGCTGCGTTGGACTTCATCGAGTGGTTTGCCCAGGAGGACATCCAGACCAAGTGGGCAGAGTTGGGTGGTTATTCCTGCAATTCTTCCGTGCTCCAGACGGATGAGTTCTTGGCAGCCCAGCCTTTTAACCCAGCTTTCGCTGAGACCATGACTTTCGTGAAAGACTTCTGGAACATCCCCGAATATGGTGAGTTGATGGAAATCACACAGCGTCATTTGAGCTCCTTCATTGTTGAGGGAGTCGGTACTGCTGAAGAGACCATGAACGCGATTGCTGAAGAACACGATCAGGTTCTTAGGGATGCAGGCTACATCGAGTAAATAACCAATATCCTGAAAAAAGGGGAGGTGGTGAGTCCACCTCCCCCTAATTCCGTAAACCCCCTGATAAAAAGAGACCCAATTATGTCAATAAATGAGGCTCAAGTGAGTACCGTCGATCAAGAAATGAAAAAACAACCTCGCCGTCGCCAGTTAAGCGACCGGTCGATCGTAAACCTGTTCATTTGGCCGGCGTTGCTGCTGCTTATAGCGATGAATGTGTTCCCTCTGTTCTACAGCCTGTATCTAGGCTTCACCGACTATTCAGCCATTGCCCGCCAACAGCCGGTTTGGGTTGGGTTTCAGAATTTCTCGAGGATTTTGAACGATGAACAGTTGTGGAAATATTTCGCAACTACCGGTCGCTTTGCATTGTTATCAGTAGGTTTACAGACATTGGTAGGTTTTGGGTTGGCAATGCTGGTGAATGAAAAATTCAAGGGCAGTGGACTGCTTACAACACTGATCCTGATCCCTATGATGATCTCACCAGTCGTCGTCGGCTTATTTTGGAAGCTGATGTACAATCCAACGTTTGGATTTTTTAATTATTTAATTGGTTTCACTAACCCATCTACTGCACCTGACTGGCTTGCGAGCCGCTTTGCAGGTACACCCGTACCAGGCATGGCGCTATGGGCTGTGGTTATCGTAGATGTTTGGATGTGGAGCCCGTTTGTAATGTTATTAGTTCTATCGGGCTTGAAGGCGATTCCAGATTATCTATATGAGGCTGCTGCCATTGACAGAGCAAGTGCGTGGTTCCAATTCTGGCGCATCACACTCCCACAAGTTACACCGCTGCTTTTGATCGCAGTTCTATTTCGTACTATCGAAGCCTTCAAAGCTTTTGACTTGATTATGGGCATGACAGGCGGTGGTCCAGGAGACCAAACAGAGTTGATCTCTGTAAATCTCTACCGTCAAGCATTTTTGGGTCAATGGCGAACCGGTCGGGCCAGCGCATTGGCATATATCATTCTCATCATCATTATAGCGATAAGCAATCTATATATCAGGTACCTGAACCAGATGAAAGGGGAGAGCTAAGAAATGTCAAATTTCCGTGAAGACGGTCCTGGGTATCCAGTTACAGAAGCAAGCAGAGTTGACAAAGTCAGCCCTATATCCCGCCGACTGCGAAGTCTACGCGCCATAACGGTAATGGTTATTGCGATAATAATGCTTATTCCTGTTTTCGTGATGGCCATTACAGCTTTTAAATCACGTTCAGTAATTGTGTCTCATCCACCAACGATTTTCTTTAAACCCTCATTGGAAGGATTTGTTTTTCTGTTCACTGACCGCGCCGTTGTAAGTAAAGCTCGACAACCGGAGTTCAAAGCCGCCGCAGAAACTGGCGAACTGGGTTTGGTGGAACGCATAGCTTTAGAGTCAGGACAAGAGGTTACAGGGCCAAGCGATTACGTAAATCGTTTGAAGAATTCGCTCATCATAGCCGGTTTATCAACCATCTTTTCAGTAGTATTGGGATTATTTGCTGCATATGCCTTCAGCCGTTTTGATGTACTAGGAAAGGATGATCTGCTGTTTTTTATCCTCAGCACCCGGATGCTACCTGCGGTTGTAGTGACCATCCCGCTCTTCTTGATGTTCCGGCAATTAGGTCTTAATGATACCCACTTAGGAATGATCCTACTTTACACGGTCTTTAACTTATCCCTTGCAGTCTGGTTGTTGAAAGGTTTTATAGACGAAATACCGGTTGAATATGAAGAAGCAGCTTTGGTAGATGGTTATTCACGCATTCAAACCTTTTTTAAGATCGTACTGCCCCAGACGATGACAGGCATCGCCGCTACAACGGTCTTCTGCTTAATCTTTGCCTGGAACGAGTACGCATTTGCGCTGATGTTGACCAGTGATAATGCGCGTACTGCGCCCCCAAGCATTGCGACCATGTTGGGGCGCGGCGGTATAGAGTGGTCGGCAATTGCAGCCGGCAGTTTAGGGTTCCTGATCCCGGTTGTAATCGTCACTTTTGCGCTCCGTAATTACCTATTACGCGGTGTTACATTTGGTGCAGTGCGCAAGTAGTTAAATATTACTCGAAAGGGTATTGTTGTTCTAAATCATAAGAAAAAGCAGCAAAGTTAATAGCATGCTACATTAGGAAAATATATGGCGACAATTGAACTCCGTCAAGTTGAAAAGAAGTTTGGGGATTTACATGCTGTAAAGCCGCTGGATTTGACAATCCATGACGGCGAATTTGTCGTCCTGCTAGGACCCTCAGGTTGTGGGAAGACCACCACTCTTCGTATGATCTCTGGATTGGAAACTGTCACAAGTGGAGAGATCTATCTCGATGAACGTAAAGTGACCTGGCTGAATCCAAGCGAACGGGATATCGCTTTTGTGTTCCAATTGTTTGCCCTTTATCCCCATTTGACCGTCCGACAGAATATTGCCTTTCCCCTTCAAGCGCAAGGGGAGTCGCGGGAGACGATAAACGAGCGGGTCAATGAAGTAGTTGACTTACTCCAAATTGAACGCCTTCTCAACGCAAGACCAAGCAAGTTAAGCGGCGGAGATCAACAGCGAGTGGCGTTAGGTCGTGCCCTTGTACGGCGACCGGAAGCCTTTTTAATGGACGAACCCCTTGGAGCACTAGATGCTGATTTTCGCGAATCCATGCGGGCTGAGATAAAGCGCCTGCACATCGATCAGCACGCAACCACGGTTTATGTGACGCATGATCAGGTTGAAGCTATGGCTATGGGCGATCGCATTGTGGTGATGTCTGAAGCTGAAATCCAGCAGGTTGGCAGCTCTAATGAAGTCTATTACGATCCAGCGAACATATTCGTAGCCAATTTTATAGGCAGTCCTGGAATGAACCTGGTTAGTAGTTCTTACTCGGATGGTATCATCCATATGCCGGGCGCGGATAACCGCTATCCGGTACCCGATGATTGGCGGGCACCTTTGGGAGAAGCGCTTCAAGATTCGGGAGATGTGATCGTCGGGTTCCGTCCTGAGTGTGCAGAAATCGTGGAGGATGGAACGTTGGCTGGCAATGTTTACACCGTTGATCTATATGGCGCCTATTCCATGCTGGCTGTCAATATGAACGAACAAGATATTGTCCACATCCGTGGCGACCGGCTGATCCACTATCCAATAGGTACGCAGGTGCGGTTTGATATCGATCCTGAAATGGTGAGGTTCTTCGACCCAGCAACTGAAAAGACGATCAAACGGGAGGCGATCCAATGAGCGATTTGGAGCTCAAAAACATCACCAAAAATTTCCCGGATGTGACGGCTTTGAATGATGTCTCCTTCGATGTCAAAGATGGTGAATTCTTTGTATTACTTGGGCATACCGGAGCTGGGAAAACCACCACCTTGCGTGTGGTAGCTGGCTTGACTAACCAGGATGAAGGTACGGTTCTTTTCGATGGCGATTCGGTTAACGACTTAGCACCTGCTGACCGGGATGTTGCATTTGTGTTCCAGCAGTATTCACTCTACCCAACAATGTCGGTATATGACAACCTGGCTTTCCCGCTGCGTTCACCTCTTCGGAAATTGAGCGAGGAGGAGATACGTCGACAGGTGGATATCGTCGCCGAAAAATTACACATAGATCACCTGTTGGATCGCAAAACTGCCTATCTTTCGGGTGGCGAAATGCAGCGTGTTTCCCTCGGTCGAGCGATGGTGCGACAACCGCGCATCTTCTTGATGGATGAACCGTTGTCGAACTTAGACGCAAAACTGCGTGAAGCATTACGGGTGGAGCTTCAGCACCTGCAGAAAACGGAAGGCAGCACTACCCTTTTCGTCACTCACGACCAGATCGAAGCGCTCACGATGGCGGACCGCATCGCTGTACTTAACGAAGGCAGCATAGTCCAGATAGGAACTCCGGAGGACATCTACGACCGCCCGAACACCATTTTCGTTGCCCAACTGGTCGGCACACCCCGTATCAACCTGGTTGAAACCAGTCGTGAAGATTGTAATATTTTCATAAAGAATAGTACGCTTTATATACCAATCCCAGAGGGTTGGGAACCACCGGACTCGTTTGTGTTGGGTATTAGACCCGAAGATGTGATGCCTGATCGGGAAGGAGAGTTCGCCGGCGAGCTTGCGCTGACCGAACCGCTTGGTATGGAGACCATACTACATATTACATCAGGCGAAAAAACGCTTTTAAGCGTGATCCCCGGAACGACTGATTTGAAGATCGGCGAGAATGTAAAATTTAATATTGCTCAAGAGAGGTTGTACTGCTTTAACATGGATGGCGACAGCCTGACATGCTGAGGGTTTTTATAAATAGAAAGGAGAATGATATTATGAAGTTTGGTGTGAATACCTGGGTGTGGACTTCCCCACTGACTACAGAAGAATTGAAGGGATTGGCGTCCAAAGTGGCTGAAATGGGTTTTGATTGGATCGAGACGCCGTTGGAGAGTCTTGATGATCTGGATTACAAGCAGGCTGCCGCGATCATAAAGGATAATGGCTTACTTGTGAGCGCCTGCGCTGCCATGGGACCAGACCGTGATTTAATCCATGGAGAAAAAGCCATTCGCGATAACGGCATGAACTACGTGAAAGGCTGCATCGATGCCTGTGAAGTGCTCCGAGCCACAAACCTGGTCGGACCACTCTACTCTGCCGTCGGACGCACATGGCAATCAACACCCGAAGAACGTGCCAGGGATACTGATCTGCTCGTGGAAAACCTGGGTGAGTTGTCAAGATATGCCCAGGATCACGGCGTTCTCCTGGGCGTTGAACCGCTCAACCGTTTCGAGACCAGCTTCATCAATCTAGCTGAGCAGGCAATCGAGGTCGTTGATCGTGTTGATAACCCGGCGTGTAAAATCATGCTGGACACTTTCCACATGAATATTGAGGAGAAATCCTTGGGCGATGCGATACGGTCTGTTGGTTCACGCCTAGCTCAGGTGCATACCTGCGAAAACGATCGCGGTACACCGGGTTCGGGTCACGTCACTTGGGGCGAGGTTGCGCAAGCTCTTAGGGACATTAACTACAATGGTCCTTTGGTGATTGAGTCATTCACTCCCAAGGTGAAAAGCATTGCACGTGCGGCTGCCATATGGCGCCCCCTAGCGTCCAGCCCGGATGCTCTTGCTGGAGATGGTTTGAAATTCCTGAAGGACCTGATGGCGTAGTCGGTTTAATAATCTCAAGATACGAGTTAGTTTATAAAAAGATAATTTATCGAAAAAGGAGTTAATAACATGGGAAGACCTGTAACCTTATTTACCGGGCAGTGGGCTGATTTAACCTTGGAGGATCTTGCCAAGAAAGTCAGCGATTGGGGCTTCGACGGGCTCGAACTGGCTTGTTGGGGTGACCATTTTGAGGTGGATAAAGCCCTGGATGATGACAGCTATGTTCAGAGCCGTTGGGATATCCTCAATAAATACAACTTGAAGTGCTTTGCTATCAGTACACATCTAGTCGGTCAATGCGTGGCTGATGATCCTATTGATGAGCGTCACCGACGCATCCTGCCGGAGCGCCTGTGGGGCGATGGCGAACCAGAGGGGGTGCGTCAGCGCTGCGCTGAGGAGATGATGGACACCGCTAGGGCTGCTAAATTATTTGGCGTAAATGTCGTCAATGGTTTCACCGGCAGCGCAGTGTGGAAAAATCTTTATTTCTTCCCGCCAACTACCCAGGATGATATCAATAAGGGTTATGAAGATTTCGCCGTCCGTTGGAAGCCGATATTGGATGTCTTCTCGGAGAATGATGTCAAGTTTGGGCTTGAGGTTCATCCGACTGAGATCGCTTATGACATCATAACCTCGCAGCGCGCCATAGACGCTGTTGATGGACATCCTGCATTTGGTTTCAATTATGATCCGAGCCACTTCATTCACCAATTCGTCGATCCAGTTGAATTTATCAACGAGTTCGGCGATCGAATATGGCATGTACATGTCAAAGATTCTCGTGTACAACTCACAGGACGCAACAGCATTCTATCCTCACATCTGGATTTCGGCGACCCTCGTCGCGGTTGGGATTTTGTGTCACCGGGTCGCGGTGATGTCAAGTGGGACCAATTAATTCGCGCCCTCAATCGCGTTGGTTACAGCGGACCGCTTTCTATCGAGTGGGAGGACACTGGGATGGATCGTGACTGGGGTGCTCCCGAGGCACTGGAGATGATACGCAAGCAAGATTTCACCCAATCCCAGGTTGCCTTTGACGCAGCTTTCTCAAGCGATTAAATCAAATAGGGAGAAGGAATTTAATGAGCGAGGAAACTGGTTTTACAACAATGGCAGGTGCGAAAGCTGAATACGAAACCCCAGAGATAGGCGTCGGTATGCTGGGTTATGCCTTTATGGGAAAGGCGCATACCAACGCCTATAAGAAAATACCATATATGATGTATCCCCCACCGATGATCCCCAAACTTGTTGCGCTATGCGGGCGAAACGAGAGAGCTGTAACTGAGGCTGCTCTACGCTATGGTTATGAGGGCTACTACACGGATTGGCAAAAGATGCTGGAAAACGATGAAATCCAGCTCTTCGACAATGGCAGTCCTAACGATACACATGCTGATCCTTGCATTATGGCTGCCGAGAGGGGTATGCACATTCTTTGCGAAAAACCGCTTGCACGGAATGCCGAAGAGGCTAAAAGGATGCTGGATGCAGTTCAAAAAGCTAGAATAAAGCATATGGTGGCGTTTAACTACCGTTTTGTCCCCGCGATTCGTCAAATCCGCAACCTGATCGATAGTGGAAAGCTAGGACAGATTTACCACTTCCGGGCAGTTTATCTACAGGAATGGATCATGCCACATTACGGAACCCCTAAGATCTGGCGCTTAGACAAGAAAGTAGCCGGCAGCGGCGCAATTGGCGACCTTGGTGCACACATCATTGATTTGGCGCATTATCTAGTAGGTGGGGTTAAGAGCGTTTCAGCATATACCAAGACCTTTATAGATAAACGCCCCCTGCCGGATGGCAGCGGCACAGGCAAGGTGGATGTCGATGACGCCTTCGTCGCTGCACTCGAATTCGATAACGGCGCGCTTGGCACGTTAGAATCAACCCGCTTCGCAGGCGGTCGTAAGAACTACAATCGCTTTGAAATCAATGCCGAGAAAGGCAGCGTCGTCTTCAACCTGGAGCGCATGAACGAATTGCAGGTATTCTGGGTAGGTGAAGAACCTAAAGAAACTCAGGGCTTTCATGGTGTCTTGATAACCGAAGGTTACCATCCCTGGTGGGAGAACTGGTGGCCGCATGGTCATATCATCGGATGGGAGCATACCTTTGTTCATGAAATCACACATCTGTTAGACTGCATCGTAAACGATAAAGAAGTAGCTCCCCATGGTGCGACCTTTAAGGATGGTTATCGCGCTGCCGTCGTATGTGATGCGATTGTCGATTCTGCAGCAAGCAGGAAGCAGGTAGACATTAAATATTAGAAATCAAGTCCTTGCGAGGCGGAATTCGTTCCGCCTCGCCTTCACATTGGTAGAGGAGAGTATATGGTGAAGTTCCGTCCCCGAGTGCCCAAAGGTTTACTTATAGCAATTGTACTTTTGTTATTTCTTGGATTGATATCCAACCCAATTATACGCTCCTTGGCAACACCCGAACAACTGGCTCAAAATGTATTGCTGAACGCGATTCCCTTTATTCTCATCTTTGCCGCAATTATTCTGGCATTCGTCGCTGTGATAGTCTTAGTGGCGGATGCGTTAAACAACAACATTTCCCAGCGTTTATACAAGGTTATTGAGCGGCTTCTTATCGGGGGCATAATCCTGGGGATTTTTGGTATGTTACAACCCTGGTTGCATCTCGCCTATAAATATGGATTTCTTTTGTTACTTTTTTCAACACTGGGATTCATTTTGTGGAGTCATGTCACCCCGAAAAGAGAAGAGCGGGGAGGTGAAATTGAACAAGTATCCATCGGTAAATATGGTGAGAGCACGAGTGAGGGAGGCGATTGAGCGTGGTAGATCTTTTTACGCCCAAACCAGAACATAAATTCACGTTTGGACTTTGGACTGTTGGAAATGTTGGGCGAGACCCGTTTGGTGAACCAGTTCGCGTGAAACTTACACCTGTCGAAATAGTCCACATGTTGGCTGAAGTTGGTGCTTACGGCGTCAATTTACATGACAATGATTTGATCCCGATTGGTGCAGCGCCAGCGGAGCGAGATAAAATTGTGGAAGGGTTCAAGCGCGCTCTAAAAGACACCGGTTTGGTCGTTCCAATGGCGACCACAAATTTATTTTCTGATCCATCCTTTAAAGATGGAGCTTTCACCTCTAATGACCCGAGAGTGCGGGCATATGCACTGCAGAAAACGATGAATGCTATTGAATTGGGAGTTGAGCTTGGTGCCGAGGTTTACGTTTTCTGGGGAGGTCGGGAAGGGACCGAGACCGATGCCAGTAAGAACCCGGTTGATAGCCTTAAGCGATTCCGCGAAGCGCTTAATTTCCTTTGTGCATATGTTATTGATCAGGGCTTCGATTTGAAGTTTGCGCTTGAAGCGAAGCCCAACGAACCACGCGGCGATATATTCCTTCCCACAACAGGTGCGATGTTGGGATTCATAGGATCGCTCGACTACCCAGAGATGGTGGGGGTCAATCCCGAAGTTGCACACGAACAGATGGCAGGTCTTAACTTCGTTCACCACGTTGCCCAGGCGTGGGAAGCTGGCAAACTTTTCCATATCGATTTGAACGATCAGGCTTTCGGACGCTATGACCAGGACTTCCGTTTTGGTTCGGTCAACCTGAAGAGCTCTTTTTTCGTGGTCAAATTCCTGGAAGATGTGGGCTACCAAGGTAGCCGCCACTTCGATGCTCACGCTTATCGCACTGAGGACTACGATGGTGTCAAGGCGTTTGCTCGTGGATGTATGCGAACATATCTGATCTTGAAAGAAAAAGCTGCTAAGTGGAATCAAGATCCAGAAATTCAGACCCTCCTGGCGGAAATAAATTCCGATCAAGATCATATATCATCCATATTGGGAACGTACAATGCTGCCAGGGCAGCCGATATCAAGGCTAGGTCCTTTAATCGTGAAGCACTGGGTAAGCGCGGTTTGGCTTATGAGCGTCTTGATCAATTAACGGTTGAACTGCTGTTGGGGGTGAATTGATGCTGCTGGGGATTGATATTTCAACCACTGGCGCTAAAGCGCTCCTGATTGACGAAAAGGGTAAAGTTGTCAGCAGCTCCACAACTCCGTTAAAGCTGTCAACGCCGCGCCCGCTGTGGTCTGAGCAAAACCCTCATGAATGGTGGGAGGGGATCGTTCGCAGCATCCGTCAGGCGCTCCAGCAAGCAGGGGTTACGGGGTCTGAAATTTCCGCTATTGGAATGACCGGGCAGATGCACGGCTTGGTATTGCTTGATGAGCATGGTGAAGTATTACGCCCAGCGATTTTGTGGAATGACCAGCGCACTGGATCTCAATGCGATGAAATTCGTGCCCGTTTAGGCAAGGAACGATTGATCCAGGTCACTGGTAACGACGCCCTGACTGGATTCACGGCGCCTAAGATTTTGTGGGTTCAACAGAATGAACCGGAGATATTTGCCAAAGTCCGGCACATTCTACTGCCAAAAGATTACATCCGTTACAAATTGACCGCTGAGTACTCCGTAGACAAAGCTGGTGGTTCAGGCACGATCCTGTTCGATCTAAAAGAACGCACCTGGTCGGGAGAAGTGCTGGCAGGACTAGATATTCCTGCCGAGTGGTTGCCTCCCACCTATGAAGGTCCTGAAATAACAAGTAATGTGAATGTGTCTGCAGCTGCTGAAACCGGTCTGGCGGAGGGAACACCCGTAGTAGGAGGCGGTGGTGATCAGGCTGCCCAGGCTGTAGGTGTCGGTGCGGTTCACCCTGGCATTGTCGCGCTGACATTGGGCACATCTGGTGTGGTATTCGCTACGACAGAATCAGCG
Source organism: Chloroflexota bacterium (assembly GCA_030611505.1). GTDB lineage: Bacteria > Chloroflexota > Anaerolineae > Anaerolineales > UBA4823 > JAUWPO01. The sequence goes on along the minus strand of JAUWPO010000027.1, from coordinate 2,313 downwards.
TTAGTAGAGCCGGAGGGCAGGCTGCATGCATTCTGCCATGCTGTTCCAGGGCGTTGGCACTTTATGGGCGTTATGCTCAGCGCCGCGGGAAGCTTGCAGTGGTACCGTGATACATTGGCTCCCGAAGTTAGTTTTGATGAACTGATTGATGAAACCCGGGATATCCAGCCTGGTAGTGAGGGGCTGATATTTCTTCCATATTTGACAGGCGAAAGGACGCCTCATCCTGACCCTCTAGCACGTGCGGCCTGGGTCGGTCTTACAGTGCGCCATACTCGGGCTCACATGACCCGTGCAGTTCTAGAAGGCGTGGCATTTGGGGTTAAGGACAGCTTCACGCTGATCCAGAAAGCCGGGTTGGGCTCAATTGATCAGGTGCGTATATCGGGTGGTGGAGCCAAAAGTGTACTCTGGAGACAGATAATCGCCGATGTATTAGGAGTCGAATTAGTGACGGTTAAAACTACTGAAGGGGCAGCTTATGGCGCTGCATTGCTGGCGGGAGTTGGCGCAGGCTCTTTTAATTCAGTCCAGGAAGCCTGTGAAGCTGCGATCCAAATAACAGGGCGCACTACTCCATCCGATGTTACACAGCTATACCAACAGTTTTATCCGAGGTACCGAGCGCTTTATCCTGCTTTGGCGTCTGAATTTAAAGCGCTGGCGGAGTTAGTCGATTAGTCGAGTGGTTTAATAATCAGATAGTCTGTTTGTAAGTAATTAAATTTGTCAAGCATTCGATAAAATCAGGGTTGAAAGCAGTGACTGAAGATTGTTGTCGTTTTTTTGAGACGACATTTTCTAGTGAAAAAAGGTACTTCGACGATTACAGCAAGTGAACACATGACACAAAAAAAGCCAATCATTTGTTTGGGAATTATGGTCGCTGATATCATTGGACGACCTTTGCACACCATTCCGGAGCCAGGTAGATTGGTTCTAGTAGATGAGATGAGCCTTCACACAGGGGGCTGCGCCATCAATTCGGCAACTGCATTAGCACGACTTGGTTTTTCTGTTGAAGTGATCGGAAAGGTAGGCGCAGATCCATTTGGGGATTTTCTATTAAATGCCATGTCAGAACGCGGAATTGGAATAAGCGGTGTAAAACGTGACGATCAAGTTGGAACCTCAGCCACAATGGTCATGGTGGAGCCGGATGGTGAGCGGCGCTTTGTGCATTATATAGGTGCTAACGCTAATCTTAGTTTGAGTGACGTAGACGTCGAGACAATCACAACAGCGTCCATCCTTCATATTGCAGGTTCACTTGTGATGCCAGGGATCGACGGTCAACCGACAGCGGAACTGCTTGCAGAAGCCCGTGCAGCGGGAGTAACGACTTTCCTGGATACAGTTTGGGATGATACCGGTCGTTGGATAGATATTTTGGCGCCATGCCTTCCGCAGATTGATTATTTCGTTCCCAGCTTGCCCGAAGCGCAAGCCCTAACTGGCTTGGAACCGCCCGAGGATGTCGCTCGAGCTTTGCTAGGTAAAGGCGTTGGAACGGTGGCGCTGAAGATGGGCGCTGATGGCTGCCTGGTCATGGGGGATGCGGGAAGCGCCCTGCGCTTGCCAGCTTTCCAGGTAGATGTTGTTGATGCTACCGGAGCAGGAGATGCTTTCGCGGCTGGGTTTATAGCCGGGGTTTGGAAAGGTTGGTCCCTCGCCGAAACAGCCAGGTTTGCCAATGCAGTTGGCGCTCTTTGTGTGACAGGGGTTGGTGCGACAGGGAGAGTTAACACGCTGCCAGATACAATGCAGTTCATGGAGGTCACTCCTTACAATTTAAATTAAGGTGAAGATTATGGAAAAATTTGGTTATCGATTCTCATTTGGTCCGTGGAACATCCACGAAGGGACTGATCCGTTTGGTCCAGTCGTGCGCACCACTGTTCCTTTTGAGAAAAAACTTGAAATACTTAAGGACTTGGGGTTTGATGCCATGCAGTTTCACGACGACGACGCGGTGCCTAATCTCGACGACCTCTCCTCAGTTGAGGTACGCACCCAAGCCCGGGAAATGCGGCAGAAGCTTGAAGACCAGGGATTGGTAGCAGAGTTTGTCGCACCTCGTTTGTGGGAGCATCCGATGACTATCGATGGTGGTTTTACAGCCAATGATCCCCAGGCGCGCCGCTATGCCATAGAGCGCTCAAAGAAGGCTGCTGATATCGGACGTGAGATGAACACTGACCTGATGGTGCTCTGGCTGGCTCGAGAGGGCACATATTTGCGGGAGGCCAAGGATGCTGTGCGCGCCACGAACCTCCTGTTGGAAGCTATAAATGTCCTGCTGGAATACGATAA
>JAUWPO010000161.1 GCA_030611505.1 Chloroflexota bacterium | reverse complement strand
GAGGGTTCTCTTACAGAAATGAACAACCTATTCTCCTATTCGCTCCAAGACTCTTGTGTTAAAGACACATTCAAACGCTCTGCATACTACGCACTATAAAAATGATACGCAGCCAAGTTGACTCAGATATGGTTTAAACGCAGAGCGTCACGTACTCGGGTTGCGACGCCGGAGCATCGCAACCAGGATAAAACATGCGGGAGGTTATTGACAAGAACGTTTGTTCTAATTATAATGGGGGCAGGTAACGAGGTTATGTTATTCTGGCAGCGATTGAAACAAAACCTGGGCTTCAACCCGCCCTCCAGGAGGACGTTCACGCTGGACGGCAGGCTGGTCGAGTATGTGCAAGCCCTGGCAGAGCTCGAGCAGCGCCCGCTGGACGAAATCGCCGTCGACCTGCTCATCTCCGGTCTGACGCAGCGCGATATGGCTCAGGAGACCTGGCGGCGCTGGGAGACGCTCTCACCGCGCGAGCAACAGGCAGCAGCGCTGGTTTGCCTGGGCTACACCAACCGCCAGATCGCAGCCCGCCTAGTGATCTCGATCGAGACCGTCAAGTCTCACGTGCGCAACATCCTGCACAAATTCAGCCTGCACAGCAAGCGCGAGCTGAGCCTGGTGCTGGCGGATTGGGATTTCAGCGCCTGGGATTGATGTCGAGGATTTGTCCACTATGTCCACAGCATATATATGGTGGTGTAAGTTCAGGTCTAGAGCAAGCCAGAGTTCGGCACCGACCCAGGTTGCTCACTGACAATGGCCCGACCTATCTTTCCAAAGACCTGGCCAAGTTTCTCATGCGCAAGCCTCTTGAGCATATTCGTAGCGCACCCTATCACCCCATGACCCAGGGCAAGATTGAACGATTTCATCGCTCTATGAAAAATGTGGTCTTGCTGCAGAATTACTATTCCCCATCAGAGCTTGAAAAAGCATTGGCCCAATTTGTCGAATATTACATCAATGCACGTTACTATGAATCGCGGGATAACTTGACGCCAGCAGATATTTACTTCGGGAAAGAAGAGGAGGTGTTGACCAGAAGAGTGGAGATCAAACGGAAGACTTTAGAACAAAGACGCAAGCAAAACTTGCAGCCGGTCCGTAATAATCATATTATGTAAAGATTGGAAAGACCCTCTTAGCTAATAGCAGGTTTTGTCCCAAAGGCTTTGAAGACATACTATTGTGGGAGTATGTCTTTTGATCTTTTTGCTTGTGTTGGGTGCTGAAATACTTGTCCTGGTACCAGACCTGCGCACGGATGGGTTGCATGGTTTTCAGTCCCCGACTGTACTGGATCTATCTGCCCGACCTGTGATGGTTTTTGATTTGGATGAAAAACACGAGCCATTGGGAGTTCTATACCTGGGCGGTAACGCTGACCTGAACGTGCTATACGATCCATGTGTAGAAACTGTAAGGTTTATTCCAGTTGGTTCCTCACGGGTTGAGCACATCAAGCAGGTGCAGTACCCGTCTTTTTAACCACCTTTGGTCAAAATTATCAAGAAAAGGCGAGCACCAGATTTATAAAATATTTATACATGTGACCTTCCTGAATCTCTGGATTTCTGATATACTTTATCGACTTAATTCATGGCTCCGACCAGATGGGTTGGAGTTTTTTTTGTGGAGTATTGATTTTTTATGCAAGTGACAAAATCTAATTTACGCAATATTGCCATTATCGCTCATGTTGATCACGGAAAAACCACCCTGGTGGACGGATTGCTTCGCCAGTCAGGTGTATTCCGAGAGAACCAGCAGGTGCTCGAACGCGTGCTCGATTCGAATGACCTGGAACGAGAACGCGGGATTACCATCCTGGCAAAAAACGTTTCCATCCATCTAACCGATCCGCAAAGTGGTGAACAAATCAAGGTTAACCTGGTCGATACACCTGGGCATGCCGATTTCGGTGGGGAGGTCGAGCGTGTTCTCAACATGGTTGATGGTGTCTTATTATTAGTCGATGCAGCCGAAGGACCCCGCCCACAGACCCGTTTCGTTCTGAAGAAAGCGCTCGAATTAGGCCACAAAGCCATTGTAGTGATCAATAAGATCGATCGAAAAGATGCTGACCCAGAGCGGGTCTTGAACGAAACTTTTGACCTTTTTATCGAGCTGGGTGCTACCGATGAACAGGCCGATTTTCCGGTGATCTATACCGTTGCCACAGCTCAACAGGCAGGTCTGACACCCCAGGTCGGATCTGACATGCAGCCGCTCTTTGATACCATCCTGACTGAAATCCCTGCTCCGGTTGTGGACCCGGACGCCTATCTCAAGATGCTGGTCACGACCCTGGACTATGATAATTATCGCGGTCAAATAGCCATTGGTAGGATTTTCGCCGGGAGGATGCACGCCGGGCAACCAGTTTCCAGGCTGACGGTGAACGGAGATAACCTGCCTGAAACCATTCGCTATTTATATGTCTGGGAGGGCTTAGAACGGATTGAGGTAGAACAGGCCGAAGCGGGTGATATTGTTGCGGTTGCCGGTTTGGATGGCATTTCGATAGGCGAGACTCTGTCCGATCCTGAAAATCCGGTCGCATTGCCGACCATCACAATTGAAGAGCCTACCGTACGTATGACCTTTGAGGTCAATACTTCGCCCTTCACCGGAAGAGAAGGCCAATGGGGAACATCCCGCAAATTGCGCCAGCGTCTGTTTAATGAATTACGGAACAATCTGGCACTGAGCGTCGAAGAGACCGACATCCCCGACCGTTTCGTCGTTTCGGGTCGCGGAGAACTGCATCTGGCTATTCTGATCGAGACCATGCGCCGCGAAGGCTATGAATTCCAGGTTTCACGCCCGGAGGTGATCCTGCGCTGCGGTGCGGATGGAAAAATCCGGGAACCCTTCGAAGAGGTTCACATCGATACCAGTCAGGAAACGGTCGGCGCCGTTGTAGAGATGTTGGGTAAACGGCGTGGAACGACGCAGGATATTCGCGAGTCAAGCAGCGGTTCCGTCCATATGCAATTTATAGTTCCAACCAGAGGTATGCTGGGGTTCCGTTATCATTTATTGACAGCCACGCGTGGGATGGCGACCATGAACACCGTTTTTCAGGGTTACGACACAATGGTTGGCGCCATAACCTCCCGTTCCCGGGGGTCTCTGGTCGCATGGGAAAATGGCAAAGCAACTACATTCGGGCTCAAGAATGCCGAAGAACGGGGCGCATTATTCATAAAGCCTGGTACCGAGGTTTACGAAGGTATGGTAGTGGGGGAGCACCAACGACCCGGAGATCTGGATGTGAACGTCTGCAAAACCAAGCACCTGACCAACATGCGCAATTCAATCCGGGATATCGAAATCCGCCTTTCCCCTCCCAGGGAATTAAGCCTCGACGAGGCGATTGAATACCTGGCGGATGATGAATTGTTGGAAATTACGCCCCAAAATATCCGCATACGTAAACGCATCCTGGATATGCACCTTCGCGGCCGGCAATCTAAACGAGCGAAAAAGGGCGCCCAATTAACCCTAGAGAGTCAGCCCTGCTACTACACTCAGGTTCTGGTCTCCTAAAATTCTGATACGTACGGTACACTTTGCACCCAGTCAGGAATGTGATCGCTGGCATCCGGCATGCAAAGAACGAATGCGGCATGCAAAGCACGCATGCTTACGCGGATGCGGCTCAAACTGCATGAGCTTGCATACTCGGCTCAACGACGGGAGTTAAACCTGCTGAAGTAGTGAGGCGGGACCCAAATAAAGCCGATACATCCTCGCAAACCAAAGCTATAAGAGAGTTCCGTTCACACCACTTTCAAAGGGAAGACGATTTGTGTCTGAAGCTCCTCTTCTGGGGTTTCACCGGGGTCGTTAAGATAGAATTCATACGCCACGCCTGTAGATTCATACTTATTTTGGGCGAGATATTCATTCAAAGCATTATATGCTGGCTCGATTTCTTTGTATGGACCAATGTGCAGGCAGGTGGCCATCTTTCCACCGGGGATAAACTCCGCCTGGATTTCTCCTTTGCCTTCCAGCGGTCGAGTTACTGGGAAGCCGATCTCAATATCCAGATCCTGCATATCCATATTGTAATAACCCGCAAACGGTACTCCGCCGGGTGTTTCTCCTAATTCACCAAGATATTGGGCGATCGCCCCATAAGAACGACCTAAAACTTCAGGCAGGTCTTTAACCGCACATCGTGTGCGGATCGATAAAACGGGTTGGTCTGGCTTTTCTTCGATTTTGCATTTGTAAGACATGTCATTCCCTCCGGGTGCTTGATATGACGATCTTTCGAGAGTTACGGAATGATTTTGCACTTCATAAATCCCGAAAACCGCTTAGTATGTCTGGACAGGAAGCCAATCATTGCTAATTAGTAGGGCAATTATAGAACAATAGTTCTAGTCTGTCAAGGTTTGTGAGGCTTTTTGTGAGGCTTTTTATGAATTTTCCGGCACCAGACTGGGTATAGCCGGGTTGCACTTTTCATCCGGAGGAGGGTTTCAGGATCAATACCGATGTCATAGATTTGTGGTTTTCATAAGCGACCTGTCCGCCCTACTTCCTTTCGCGTACGCTTCCAGCATGGGCACCCCACTGAATGATAAATGCCAGCGCCATGCACAGGGCAAACAGCAGGATTCCATAAACCACATAGCTGCTCTGGCTTCCCGCCCAGGGACAATCCGCAGATTTCGCAGATTACACAGAAAAATCTTTGTCTGCGAATAAATGTAATCTATGGATAACCAAATTTATTTAAAGATGAGTGCATGAAAGTATTATGTTGATAAAGTACTGGTCACCTGACACTTTCAAAAATGGACATTGATTTTCACCCAACTACTTCAAGTATCATTCCGAGCGAAGCGATGAATCCCTGGTTTCACTGCTCGAAAGTTGGGATGTGAACATGCATGTAATGTCAACACTGTGAAAG
>JAUWPO010000109.1 GCA_030611505.1 Chloroflexota bacterium | reverse complement strand
GCCTAGAAAAATCCCGTGAAAATACATATCTTCACGGTCGAAAAATGCCTCCAGCGTGATGCATCCATCATCGCGAGCCAGAACACGTCCTTTATAGCGCCAGGTTTCCTTATTCTCGAGGTCCAATTTTTTGACTGTGACGGAGTTTTCCGCTCTTTTTTCGATTGTCGTCATTTTTTTACACAGGTGAATACGTGGTCGTTTTTCTTAATTTAAGTGAACGGCTGGTTTAACTACCCGTAGTGATTTTCATGTGGTTCTTAATTGGATTTTGGAAATAATTGTATCGCTTCTTCAGGATCAAAGCACAATTGAATGTTTTCTCCTTCCCGTGGCAGGTCCATGTTGGAAGGTAATTCGAAGGTAAAGGGGACGCCGTTCACGTTTATGATTATCCGGCAGGTAGCGCCGCGAAAAGATAATTCGGACATGATCCCTGACAATTGGCATTGACTATCTGCGTTCAAATGGACTGTATCGGGTCTTATCAATACGGTCACTTCGCCGGTGTAGTCTCCATCAAACGGCCATTCACCGATCGCAGTATCCACTATGCGTGTATCCCCATGCTGGCGCACATTTCCCTGGATGAGGTTTGTCAGACCAAGAAATCGAGCCACGAAGATGGATGCCGGTTGGCGGTATATTCGCTCAGGAATGTCGAATTGTTCGACTTGACCCGCATTCATCACAACAACACGATCCGCGATTGCGAAAGCCTCCTCTTGATCGTGGGTTACATATAGGGCAGTCTGGTCGCTCATTTGCAGGATCGACTTTAGATCGAGCACCAACCTTTCTCGAAGATTGCGGTCCAGGGAACCGAGCGGTTCATCGAGCATCAGCAGACGGGGATAAGGGGCTAGAGATCGCGCCAACGCCACACGTTGTCCTTCTCCACCAGATAATGTGTTGACATCCCGCTTCTCAAAACCAGGCAGCCCTACCAATTGAAGTGTTTCCCCGACCCGTTTTTTGATCTCTGGTTCTGTCATCTTAACCATTTGTAAGCCAAATGCGACGTTTTGGAAAACGTTCTTGTGTGGAAAGAGGGCAAAATCCTGGAACATTAATCCAAAGCCGCGTCGATAAGTTGGAATTTCTGTAAGCGTTTTCCCATCCCAAAGCATTTCACCTCGATCGGGGACCTCAAGACCAGCAATAACCGCAAGTAAGGTCGACTTTCCACACCCGCTGGGACCTAGAACCGCCACTATCTCACCTAATACAACGTCGAAAGTTATTCCGGCGAGGGCGCTTATTTCGCCAAACGACCTGTGGATGTTAACAATCTGGAGACCGTTCATCAAGTGTAATCTGTCTAAGCCGAAAAATACTTAGATGCTTTAAAATTCTCCCACATCAGCGATGCGGAATCGTTCGATAGCCAGCATTCCCGCTGCTGTTGCTGCCATTAATATGGTGCTTAATGCAAGAGCCTGCCCGTAATTCAACGCGCCTGGTTGGGAGATAAAGCGATATATCATGATTGGAATTGTGGGATACTCAGGTCGTGCAATCAAAGCAGTCGCTCCGAATTCCCCCAATGATATTGTAAAAGCGAACGTAGCTGCAACTAACAACGCCCGCCCGACCATCGGTAAATCAATATGGCGAAAGACTTGCATCGGGGAGGCGCCCATCACCTGAGCGGCTTGTCGTAAGCGGGGTCGGATACTGCGCAGTGAAGGCGTCAGGCTGCGGACGACGAAAGGTAACGCCACCAGTGTGTGCGCCAATGGTATCAGCAGGATCGACGCACGCAGGTCAAGTGGTGGGCGGTTAAATGCTACGATGAACCCCAGTCCTAAAGTGACTGCTGATGTACCCAGCGGCAGCATTATGATCGGATCGATGAATCGATTGAATTTCGAATTCGAGTTGCGCGCTAATGCCCAGGCGGCAGGCAATCCAAGCGCAAGAGCCAGGAAAACAGTCGCTGCGGCATAACCAGTCGAGACTGCGATTGCCGTTAGTGGGGAGACATAAAATAGCGATCCGCGGCGGTTTGTTGTGAGTTCTTTATAGAAATCAAGCGTCAAACCAGAGGCAAAAAATGCATGCTGTCCTGGTTCTGGATCGAGGCGAGTGAAAGAGCGAGCGGCTAAGGCGATCAAAGGCGCGGTTAACATACCAAGTAGCATGATCACCAGAAGTGCTGCAAGTAACTTGCTTCGCCAGCTTGTTAGCTTACGTTGCGTGTACTTACGCGGTCGTAGCGACAGCGGGCGGGTTAATTTGGCTGATAGTCGGGTATAAAGGATCGTCAGGATCAGGGTGCAGGCTAGTTGTAAGATGGATAGGGTTGCGGCTAGTGGAAGATTAAATAGACTGACGGTCTGGTAAAAGATTTCTACTTCTAGTGTTGCAAATCTAGGTCCTCCGAGCACCAGGATTACCCCAAAGGACGTGAAATTGAAAATAAACACCAGCAACGCTGCCGTGATTATTACTGGCATTAACAGAGGCAATATCACCCGCAGCAGCGTTTGCAGCCGGTTGGCGCCCAGTACTTGAGCTGCCTGACCCATGCGAGGATCGATGTGCGACCAATAATCACCAACCATCCTCAAAACGATTGTAGTATTGTAGAAAACATGAGCGATTAGAATCGCACTAAACGTATTAATAAACTGAATTGGAGGCTGTGACAGGTCAAATAGCTCCATTAATCCGACATTTACCCATCCACGCGGCCCAAGCATGGCGTTGAATGCCGCAGCAACAACTAGTGTTGGTAATACGAAAGCGATGCCGGTAAGTGCGCGCAGCAGAGATTTTCCCCTGAAATCATAGCGCGCCAACAGGTACGCGCCCGGCAATCCGACCAGCAGCGTCAGAGCAGTTGATAGGGATGCCTGGAAGAATGTGAAGCCAAGCACCCTGCGCACCCTTTCAGACGCCAGCGCCTGGATGAAAGGAGCTGCCTGACTGCCTTCTATCCGTGAAAAGCTGATCTCAAGAATGCTCCCCATGGGATAAAAATAGAACAGTCCTAAGAAAGCCAGAGGAGCCAGCCATAAAGCATGCGGGGCATATTTCTTATAACTGGATGTGAAAAATTTTGAGTTCACCTCAACACTGTCTCGGTCCACTCCTGCAGCCATTTTTCACGGTTGGCAGCGATTTTTTCCGGGCTGACAAAGGCGGTCTTAGTAGGGATAGTCAGGTGTTTGATAAAAGCATCGTCGAGTTGGGCTTGTGAATTTACCGGAAAGACGAACATCTGCATCGGTATATCTTCCTGGAATATGGGTGAGAGCATGAAGTCAACCCATTTTTCAGCCAGCTCGCGATTCTGCCCGCCTTTCAATATGCCCACGAATTCAATTTGCCTGAAGCAGGTACCATCGCTCACAATTGCTGCAGTTGGTGGCTCGTCAAGCGGTGTTTCTGCGTAGATGACCTCGAAAGCAGGGCTTGAGTTGTACGACACGACGATCGGGCGAGGCCCTCTCCCTGCGGATGCGCTGAATTCTGTATAGTAAGCCGTTTCCCAATCGTTGACGATTAGGGCGTCATTCTCCACCAACCCCTTCCAGTAATCCAGATAGTCATCTTCACCGAAATGTCCAATTGTGGTGAACATAAATGCTAAACCTGGGGAAGATGTGGCTGGATTTTGAACCACGAGCAGTCCCTTGTACATCGGCTCGAGTAAGTTTTCGAGCGTCTGGGGAGGTTCGATTCCCTGATCGACGAAGTAACTTTTATCGTAGTTAAGACATACATCACCATAATCGACCGGTAGCGCTCTTTTTTGTTGGTCGAGTTCGAAACCATCGTCGATATCGGCTAATAACGGCGAGTCATAAGGTTCAAAAATGTCTTCGTCGAGCGCCCGGCTGAGGAAAGTGTTATCCACGCCGTAGAATACATCTGCAAGAGGATTGCCTTTTGATAAGATTGCCTTGTTGAGCGCTGTTCCGGTATCACCGCTTTTAAGAAACCGGATTTCGGCGTTGTATTCATTTTCAAATGCAGTTACCACGTCTTCGGATACTGTGAAGGAGTCGTGCGTCATTACTGTCAGTTTGTGAGGTTCCGAGGGTGTTAAAATTTCTGCTGTTGAACCAGGTGTGGCAGGTGTACAGGTTGCAATAAAGAAGGCTGTCAAGAAAACAAGCATCCCGGTCGGGATTTTTAGTAAGATCATATTCCTAATCATTATCGCGCCTCCTGTTAATTAGAAATTCATTGATGGATCACTATACATAAAAGTAATCCACCACTTATTGAAATTGTCCCTGTCTCTTCAAGCAGGACGTTGCTAATGCCGCGCGTACTTCCAAAAGTGAGTTCGCCTCCACGCAGCGGGTACTCTAGGTGTTCCGTAGTAACCCCGCACGCATTGCCTGCTAATGGAATTAATGAGACCATATCACCAGGTCGTCCGTGAATTTCCAGCTTTTCTCCAGCGCGGATGTAGTGGATTTCCTGTGATCCGTCTATTAGTCGGATTTTGACTGATGGGAATGAGGCAGGCAGGAGCATATTTGCTATCGTTTGGTCCCAACGAGCCCCAAGGGCTGCCACGATTATAATTTCATCTGCCCCCAACTTGAGAGCATGCTGCAGAGCCAATTCCAGGTCGGTGAAGTCTTTCTGGGTTGGATACCGCAGGATCTGAGTATCACCGGGTTCCAGGGCATCAAGGTCCCTCGTGTCGATGGAGTCCATATCACCGATCAGGATCGCAGGCTGGAGCCCAAGATCAAGACAGTGGCGTAGCCCACCATCCGCGGCGATCAGTACATCGTCCCCCTCCGGCGTGAAATGGGAGCGCATAACTCCATTTGCAACAACGATAACACGCATAAAAAAACTCCTCTATACGAAACGTGTCTGCCAGAGGAGGAGTTTCTTCAGGGTGATTTACACCAGGATATTGGCATTTGTAGCCAAATATACCTGTTTTGCGATTCCTCCGCCGGCATTATCCGGATCAGGTTCGCGGGTCGAGAGCTTGATGCCCTCCTCTCAGCCCGGTTTAACCGGGCTCCCCGAGCATGGTGAGACCCATTGGGTGCATCATTGTTAGAGAACGATAACTTACTACTTGAGTATATCGAACATAATATGCGTTGTCAAGCAAACCCTAGCAAAACCTAGATTACAGTCGACTTCCTTGACACTGGATGGGCTTTACGTATAATATGCTCAACATAAAAATCCTCGATAGCTCAATGGGTAGAGCGAGCGGCTGTTAACCGCTAGGTTCCAGGTTCGAGTCCTGGTCGAGGAGCTACGATAAAAATACCTCCACAAAGGAGGTTTTTTTATTTGGGAAATCTAATACTGTGTCCCCTTGATTGTGAGTCATATGAGTGAACCAAAAAACCGTCAAAAGTGGTATTCAGTGAAAAAGAAACGGAGAAAAGGTGTGACGCACTCTTGTCCTGAGCCTGCGAAAGATCTAAGTGCGTTGCCTCTGTCTGTATTTCTGAGCGGAGTGAAAAATCTTTTACTTTGAGTCAGAGTCCGTCTTCTTCTCACTCGTTTTTTCCCCACTTGTCTTTTCCCCACCAGTTTTTTTCTCCGTCTTTGGTTTTGATTCGTCTTCACTTGATTTGTGAGAGTCTGGAGTGCGACCTGTACTTGAGGGGGAGCGGTGGTCAGTGGAATAAAACCCCGACCCTTTGTAAACGATACCTACAGGCTGGTATACCTTTCTCAGAGTCTTCTTTGAGCACTCAGGGCAGCGCGTTAGTGGTGTGTCGCTGAATTTCTGCTGGCGTTCAAATTGTATTCCGCAATTTTCGCAGCGGTAAGTGTAAATTGGCATCATGAACCTCAGTTTTGCCCTTTATGAGGCATAACCAAACATTGATTATAGCGCGCTGAAAAAGGGTTGGCAAGAGTGTTCTGATGATTCAGACATATATCTAACAAACCATGGACATAATACTGATCTTGGTTGTTAAGCACCTGCAAATGTCTGGATCAAAGGAACGGGTGTAAAAACCAGGAAAAAGATAAACAATACCACAACTGCAAGAGCCTTTCGTCGCGGATCAAGGGGGGTGATCGTGTCAAGCGGTTCAGCATGCATACGCCCCATCAGTAAGATCAGGAACGCCCATATCCACCAACCGGACCACACAAACCCCAAAAGCACCAGAAGCACCAATATTACAGGCAGGAGCAGCTTCGAGCGCTTTCCAAACAAGCTGTAGATCACATGACCGCCATCCAATTGTCCAGCTGGTATCAGGTTCAAAGCGGTGACTAAAAGCCCGGCCCAACCCGCCCAGGCGATAGGGCTGATGAACACATCAATACCTCCTAAAGGGAGCGGTTGGCTGGTGAAAAAGTATCGTACCCAATACAAGAACGCAGGTAAGTCGCCATAAGTGCTGGGCGCGGGGAGCAATTGACCAAAAACGATGTATTTCGCTAATAAGTACAGTAATGAATTGCCTTCTAATTGAATTCCCTGACCAGCAGGCAGGATGATGGTTTCGATATGGGATAGTGAAAGCCCGTACAAAAGAATTGGAAATGCGACAACCAATCCGGCGATTGGACCGGAAACGCCGATATCTAATAAAATGCGTTTATTCTTGGGTGGTTGTTTCAACTGAATGAAGGCGCCCATTGTTCCAAATGGGCTTAATGGGAAAGGAATGAAGTACGGTAACGTAACATGAGTATGGTGGTAACGAGCAGCGATATAGTGACCGAATTCATGAGCCAGCAAAATGGCGAGTAGACTCACGGCAAATGGAATTCCGCTCGCCAGACCACGCATGATAGCCGCCAGCAGTTCGGATTGGTCGCTTGGAATGGGACCACTGTAAGAGTATAAAGCTCCAGCAAAGATCACACTCAACACGGTAAAGATAAAAAGAACCAGGTTAATTAATGGATTCGATGGACGTGGTTCTATCCTGCCCTGCACAAGCAGCACCACGTGTTGCTCCTCTTCTGTTCGAAATAGGGGTGTGACGTTGAGAGACCTCAGGTTAGATGCTAATTGGTCATACGATCTTCCCGAATCGCTATCGTACAGTTGACCACGATAGCGAGCCAGAAAATCCTGACCAGTGCCCCCAATTGTAATGTCGTCAATTCTCAAAACACGACCTACGATTGAGGTGAGATTTTCGGTTTCAAATGTTTGCATTATTGTTCTTGAGTACTGATTAATGAGTATCTGTTGGGTAAGTGCTGGATTGTAAATCCAACAACGCCATTTCTTAATAAAAAGGCGGGAGTGGATGGGAGTCGAACCCACCACGGCCCGCAACGCGACCCGTCACCGGTTTTGAAGACCGGGGAGCCCACCGGGACCCAACCACTCCCAAGGCGATTAAGGATACCGCAAGCGGCAGGATAATTCAAGATGGTTTAGATAAGTATTTGGGAAGTAAATTAATCATCTCCCTGAATTTCATTGATAAAGGGCTGCCAGGCGTTCACGTCGATGCCCTTGCATATTCGCTCGTAGTAAGAACGGGCGATATCACCTTGCTGCTCCAGGTTAAAATCACCTATTGTCCATCTCTGAATCTGGCATACCTTGAGTCCCTCCTCACCGCCAAAATCGTATGCCGCTTCCCCGTAACGGAATTGAGCGCTGAGCGCTTTGAATAAATATCGCCATCCCATACATTGGTACTGCCAGACGTGAGTGAGTTCGTGCATCAACCAGCTTAACTTATAGTGTTCGGGATGTTCAACCCGAATTGGTTTTTCTAACAGCTTAACCGGGAAATAGATGTGATTACCAAGTGTGACAGCGTTGGGAGCAGCGACGTATGTCGTTCTTTTTAAAAATGCTCCAATCTTATTTACGGTGTTTGGCCAACTTGCATTTTCATGGATGCGGATGCGTTCGTAGGAGAGCCGGTTGTTAAAAACTCGCCGGGCTTCTGCGATCTCCCAGGCATGTAAATAGCGGCTTGAGCTTTTAGGCTTCAGGTTCGCGTCAGAATTCATACTCTGATTAATATACCATAAAGGTCTGTTATCAATGTTGCTGTGATTACCCTTTATATGTGTATGGAAATTTACCATAGAGCCCACAGAG
>JAUWPO010000179.1 GCA_030611505.1 Chloroflexota bacterium | reverse complement strand
ATTGGAATAAGGCAAGAATAATTCGCTTCTCACATGAAGGAGCGAATAAAATCCCCCTTATACGGCATATCGCTTGATTCTAAAGCGGCAATTTCCTCTTCCACATTGTAGTCCACCCAGTGGCGGGTGATCTGCCAGTCGCTCCCCTCCCATGTGAAAACGGTATATCTGGCACGAGGATCATGGTCGATAGTGGGCATGCTGCACGGTGCGACGTCCACTAACAGGAGATCATCCCAGGTCCGTTGGAACGTATAGTGAAAGTGCCCAAATGCAATCACACTGGCTGTGGTACCGTGCAGGGCGTTCCGCAAAGCCGGATCGTCATCGGGCTGGCGTACCTGATCCCATAATTTGCGCTGCTCAATTTCTAGCGGATAGATCATCAACTCCACATCTTTAGGATTGGCGTGCACAACCAACAAGTCGTCTTTCGAATTCCCGGTAGGTGAAAAGCGCAGCTCAAAGGGTAAGGTCTGCAGCCATTCCATCTGGTCGTCCACCAGCTGTTTGCGCACCCAATAAGCTACTGGTTGGATTCTGTGCCACATTGAACGATGTTGCTCATCGGGCGGTATTTGCTGCGGTTGAAAGATATATCCTTCAGTATTTCCGTATACACCCACCACACCACTCGCTCTGAGCAGTTCCACGCAAGCTGCGAGGTCGCTGCCACCCAGACAAATATCACCTGCTGCCACGACCGCATCGCTGGGGTCATCGTCAAAGATCGCTTTCAATACAGCCTGGCAAGCGTATGGGTTACCGTGGACGTCTGAAAATACCGTTATGCGCAGACTCAATACTCCGATAGGACTATGTAATATTAGGGCATCTCAACAGCTCGGAGATACCCAATCGCCATATCATTAACACTTTCCGATCAGGAATCGGCTTCTACTACCAGAATGTCAGGGAAGAATTGGCTAACAGTCCCCTGCACCCAACCCTGCAGTGTGTTTGGAGAAAGCGGGCAGCCCTCACAAGCTCCTGCCATCCGGACTTTCAAGACACGCCCCTCCAGCGCAACAACCTCGACAGAGCCGCCGTGATATTGCTCTATATATGCGCTGATGGTCCCGATCAGATCCTGCAACTGCTCTTCTTCCAAAGAAGTCTCTTCGAGTTTGGCTTCATCCATGGCTTGACCTCCCGTACCTTATCTACGCATTGAACCAATTATAACCCTACTCTGCTGGAATAGACCCACTTACACACAGCCCATTTTTTACTAAAGTTATCACCTGGTGGTGGGTGTAGTGAAAGTAAAAGAACTCGCCGAACCAAAATGGCGGGGCAAGCTCTCTTATTAGTTGTATTACTACTATCCAAGCCGCTGGCGGAATGCCTCCGTTAATGGCGGCAGGATATCATATAAATCGCCAACCACGCCGAAGCGCGCCAGCTTAAATATTGGCGCATCCGGATCTTTATTGATCGCCACGATCACTTTGCTGGATCGCATTCCTGCCTGATGTTGGATGGCGCCCGAGATACCACAGGCGATATATAAGTCAGGGGAAACTAATTTGCCAGTCTGACCTACCTGGTTTTCGTAAGGGACGTAATCCGCGTCTACTGCCGCACGGCTTGCACCAACTGCACCCCCTAATACCGAGGCTAATTCTCCAACCAGCTTGAAACCCTGCTGGGCGCGCCAGACCTCAACTTCTTTTTCATCCATCCCTTCTGGGGGTGTGAGAGAAGGATTATTGGAGACTCCACGACCACCAGAAACAATCACCCCGGCATCTGCCAGGCTCACCCCACCTTTAGCTTGAGTGTAGCCCAAGACCCTGGTCGACACATCGCTCTCCACCACACCTGCGTCAACTTGGATTGGCGTGCCCGTTCGCGAGCTGTCAACTTCAGGCGCTTTATACGCCCTGGCGCGCAATGTAATAATCTGCGGACCCGTTTCACAATAGGTCTTCGCCAGAAGCTTACCAGCGTAAACCGGACGGGTGGCAATCAGCCTGCCATCCTCGACTTCAAGTGCTGTAACATCTGGCATTACACCAGCGCCCAGGTCAACCGCACTCATGGCGGCTAATTCCCGGCCGCGGGTCGTGGTGGGGAACAGGACCACTTCCGCTCCTTGCTCTTGCGCCACCTTTACTACAAAGTCAGTAAAAGGCTCCGGGCGGTAATCCGCAAGGCTGGGCGAGTCACTGCAATATACCTCTGTCGCTCCATAATGAAATGCTTGCTCGGCTACTGCCTGAGGCGCTTCCCCGGCAACCAGGACAACTATACCGCCTCCCAATTTCTCCGCCAAGCTCTGGGCGGCACCCAGAACTTCCCAAGATACGGGCATGACCTGACCCTTATATTGATCGATGTAAACTAATATCTGATTACCCATTACAGCACCTTCTCCCCAATTATTTTATCGGCTAAGGTTTCAGCAATTTCATCCGGGCTGTCGCCTGAGATTATCTCATTTGTGATCTCGCGTACCGGCGGATTCACAACTTCGGGCCAGCGTACAAGCGGGGCAGGTATATCGGCTTCAAGGTCCGCCAGCGTCCAAACCGGGATATCGGCACGGGCAGCTTTACGGATGCCCATAAATGATGGGTAACGTGGATCAGCGATATCCTTCGATACGGTTACGACGGCTGGTAATTGGCTCTCTACGACCTGACGACCTTCTTCGATGGAGCGTTCAACCTTGATGGTACCATCCTCGGGATTGAGTTCCTGAACGACTGATACAAGCGAGAGCACCGGCCAACCCAGGATGCGCGCCGTTTGGGGAGCGGTGACACCCATATCACTGTCGATGGCTTGTTTACCGAACAAAGCCAGATCTACATCGCCAACTTTCTTTATCGCGGCTGCCAGTACGTGAGCGATTACCCGGCTGTCAGCAGCAGCCAACTCGGGGTCCGAGACCAAATAAGCCTGGCTGCAGCCCATTGCCAAGGCAGATTTGATCGCTTCTGTGGCGCCCTCAGCGCCAACGCTGATGATAGTGACATCCCCACCATGGGCTTCCTGCTGCAAGAGCGCTGTTTCAACAGCGTACTCGTCCCAGGGATTCATCACCAAAGGAGCATCTCCCCAGGACGCCTGTCCTCCTTCCGCCACTACGGTGGCAGCACTATCGGGCACTTGTTTAATACAAACTACGATGTTCAAGTCAACCTCCTTCTAAACCATTATGGGTGGATTAAATCTAACTTCAACTATCACTCCTGCCAGAATTCCACATCGTAGGCAGGTAATTCTTTTCTTAAAGGCGTGTCCTTGCGGTAGCCCAGCGCATATCCAGCCTGAATTAATCGGTGGATTTCGTTCGTCCCTTCGTATATCACCGCACCCTTTGAGTTGCGCAGGTAGCGTTCAACGTCATATTCGTCGCTGTAGCCATACGCTCCGTGAACCTGAACGGCCTCGGAAGCAGCTTCGAATGAG
>JAUWPO010000141.1 GCA_030611505.1 Chloroflexota bacterium | reverse complement strand
CTCATCCCCATCGAGAGGTAGCGCATTTCCAGATAGGGTAATTTAGCTAAGCGTTCGAAAGCTTTTCGCGTTGCCTGGAAGTACGGGCGAGCATCTTCCGGGTTGCCGAAACGTGGTCCCATTGTCATCAATCCCTGGATGTGAATATTCTCCATGCCAGCCAGGGCGGATAACAGATCATCCAGCTTTTCAGGCAGGACACCGGTCTTGCTGGTCTCCCGACCGCTGTTTATCTCGATCAACACGGGCATTATTTTGCCTTCCACTTCACAATTCATGTTAATCGTTTTCGCCAGGCGCAATGTATCCACTGTCTCAATCAAGTTAAAAATTGGCACAGCTTTCTTCACTTTGTTGCGCTGGAGATGTCCGATCATATGCCAGGTTACCTTGTCACCCAGTGTTTGGATCATGGGTTGCGCTTCCTGGATATAATTGTGCCCGACATTGGTGATGCCAGCTTTGATAGCCGCTTCTACCTCTTCATTTGTGCGTCCTTTTGCAGCCGCCACCACGGTCACCCCAGGCGGGATGGAATCCAGAACTCGTTTGGTTGATTCGGTAATTTGGGCAATCATGTTTTAATGTCTAGGTTAACAGCAGTTTCCAATGCGTCAACTATTCTACTTACCTCTTCCTGCGTATTTGGGGCCTCAATTGGTAAACCTTTCAGCCAGGAGATTGCAATCGTAGTCTGCGCGTGGATGACCCCAACAGGCTCAATACCCTTCTCTGCCAATCTGCTCCGTAAATATTCACCCGTTTCCTCATCCCGGACATTGTTTAAAACGATCAAAACGCCCTTAATTCTCGCCTGACCGAATATTTTGTTAGCCCATTCAACAAGTTCAGGGCTTTCCAGATGATCTGTCGCTGGCAGTACACCGTCCTTTATCTGCCTGACCATGTCTTTCATATTGGCAGCCATTTCAACCGCTGCTACAGTTGGATCTACAACTACAACAGCCCAATCCAGACTGGTAATAACCCCGCGAGCAGAATCCTCGAACCCGGCTTTAAAGTCAACCAGGGTTACCGGTTGTTCCCCGTTCTGGCGAATTTTGATATCCCGGGCGACCTTAGCAATCGGGCCATCACATCCCGCACCGGGACCTTGATCCCCGATCTTCCCAGCTTCCAGAAGTGTGATCCCATCCTTACTTCGAGCGTAGAATTCGCTGGGAAGTTCCTCCAATGAGAATTCGGCCCCTGGTAACGGTGTGGGATCATCTACGGGGCAGGTGACCGAACCTCCACTGAACACCATACCACCGAAGTAATCTATCAAAGTTTTCGGAGCTCGGTCAATTCCTAAGGCACCCGGCATCCCAATATTTGTTGAATCAGCGTCCAAGATACAAACATCGTAGCCACGCTGGCGGAGATTCCTGGCTAGCAGCACGACGACTGTGCTCTTTCCAGAACCTCCCTTGCCGAATACTCCTATTCGCTTGCCTGCCAGCCCTTTCTCTCTTTCTATTATCTTATTCTTATCCACCTTATACAACTCCTTCTGCTCGGATGAGCAGTAAAGGTCTGGCTACCCTATTAAGCACTCCAGCCGCAACGCTGCCGTAGAATACTCGCGAGAGACCGCTGCGACCATGACTGGCCATTGCGATCAGTTCCACTCCTTCACGTTCAGCAACATTAATGATCGTTTTAACTACAGGACCTTGCTCAACGAATGATTTAGCCTGGATTCCTTTCTGGCGGAATTCCCCTCGCAAACCATCCAGATAGGATTGCGCTACATTAATGACGGATTCTTGGCTGGTAGCATCGACACGTACATCTGAGACGTAGCCATCCGGGACCACCTGAACAGGTACAGGCTCAATCACCTGCAAGAAGATCACTTTCGCTTCACAGTGATGCGCCAATTCTTCCACATGAGGCAAAATCACTTCGGCTCGTCCCGACCCATCCAAGGGCACTAAAACCTTTTTGTACACATGCGTCTCCTTTCTGTATATGTTTTCGATAAAGCAGTTGTAGCCGCAATCAACACCCTAGCAGCCTATGCGGTGATGGGATGTTGATTATTTTCCCATGATGTCTTCGGCGAGGACGCCGAAGACATTATCTGGTACTGGCATGGCGATAGAGTCCCGCCTATTGTCTCTCAAATTTGAGGGCAGTAGACAAAATGGCTGTGACTAATGATGACCATGCTCATGATGCTCGACGCTTTCCCGGCAAGGCTCGGCGCCGCTCAATTGACCACTAAAATAATTTTCAAGTGCTGTCCGCACTGTCCCATCTGCTCCTGTGGCTACCTGGATTCCGTATTGGTCAAAAAAGCTGATAGCCCGCCTACCCATACCGCCGCTGAGCATCACGTCAACTCCGTGATTGTGGATGAACTCCGGAACCATACCCGGCTGGTGTTGTTGAGCGAACGGGTTGTTTATACCCTCTACGGTCTGGACCTTCTGGTCATCCACATCCACAAACACGTAGCACGGACAGCGCCCAAAGTGGTGGCTGACCAAACTGTCTAATCCATTTTTGTCTTCTGTTGAAATAGCAATTTTCATTATTAAATCTCCTTGTTTATCAATTCTGTTAATTCATCTGCGGCAACGTAGCCTGTGACCGTGATCTGCTGGGCAGAAACACCGGGGACTTCGGCTACAGCCTGCTTGACTTGCTGGGCGAGGAACACTGCGATGGGGCAGAACGGCGAAGAGGGCTTGAACCTATAGTACACCCGACCTTCGCTATCGACAGTGAGATCCTCTACTAACCGCATCCGTACCACATCCACGTTGGTCTCCGGGTCGATGACGGAGCGCAGGCGTTCAATTATATCCTGCTGTAGACGGGTGGATTCAGTCTCATTCATACTGGCTGTCTTGCAACTCATCGAGCACCTTAGCCCAAATCGCACGCAGTGCCTCGCTGGCAGGAGATTCCGGTCGATAAACAGTTACTGGTTGACCGTGCACCATCGCTTCTGTCACCCCCGCATCAAAGGGAATGCGACCGACCAACTCGATGCCATGCTCTTCACAAAAGGTCTCGATTTCTGCCGTCCCTGCCGGGTACAAGTCAGCCTTGTTGACGCACACCAACGCCTGCACGCCAAAGTGTTCGGTAGTCAAAAAGATACGACGCATGTCGTGTACTCCTGATCTGGTGGGCTCAGCAACGATCAACGCCAGGTCCGCGCCGGATGTGGCACTGATGACCGGACAGCCAATACCCGGCGGTCCATCCACAAGCACTAATTCATGCCCCTCGTCCATGGCCAGCAGCCGGGCGTGCTGCTTGACCAGCGTGACCAATTTGCCAGAGTTATCCTGAGCCGGGCGCAGGGCGGCGTGAAACAACGGTCCGTAGCGGCTCTCGGAACGGAACCACTGCCCAACTACTTGTTCATGCATTGTAATGGCTTGTATGGGACACTGGTAAACACACGCCGCACAGCCATCACAGGCAATGGGATCAACCTGATAGACGCCGTTTTTTTCATGAACCGCGTCGAAACGGCAAACAGCAGCGCACTCGCCGCAACCTTCACAGGTTTCCTGATTGATAACGGCTATCTGCCCACCCCGGAAATCCTCTCTTTGCAGGACGCTCGGATTTATTAAAAGCTCCAGGTTGGCTGCATCCACGTCAGCGTCAGCCAGCACAACCGAGACTTGATGTTTATCTTCGACTGCCAGATGCGCAAGGGCTGCTGTCACACAGGTTTTCCCAGTGCCGCCTTTTCCGCTCAGAATAACCAGTTGTTTCATTCCGTTATTCATTCCGTTTGTCTAATTCCTTGCAGGGACCCCATCTTAATTCTTGTAGATTGGGTTTGAAGCTCACTACCCGTGCCAGCCTCTACCAACGTCCGGATTTGGGCATACAGGTCCTGGAAGCGGGGCAGGTATTCCGGGAAAGCTTCGACTAAAAGATGGCCTTGTGCCAGGGCTTCGGCGATGCGGCGATCCATCGGAATGCGCATCATAATCGGCAGACCCGCCTCACGGCAGTAATCATCTACCTGCCTATCGCCAATCCCGTCCCGGTTCACTATCACCCCTGCCGGCAGTTCAAGATCGCGCACTAACTGGGCAGCCAGCCGCAGGTCGTGTAAACCGAATGGTGTCGGCTCCGTGACCAGCACTACAAAGTCAGCGCCCCGGATGGATTCGACCACGGGACATGAAGTTCCAGGCGGCACGTCCCGGATCACCACTTCACCGTCTTGAACTGGCTGCCAAGCTTTGAGCTGGCGGATGATCGGCACGGCCATCGGTTCGCCAATGTTCAACACACCACGGGCAAAGTAAATGCCGCTCGCAGTGCGTCCGCCTTCCAGCATGCCTAAAACATCGGGTACTTCCTTGATGGCGTCTTCTGGGCAGTTGAGCGTACAACTTCCGCAGCCGTGACACAGCTCGGGGAAGACGAGCACCTTACCCGCCAGCACGACAATGGCATGGTATTGGCAAACCTCGGCACAACGACCACAAGCGGTGCAGCGCTCTTCGTCCACCTGTGGGATCAGCAGTCCCACTTCTTCATGCTGTGAGAAGGTCGGCTCCAGGAAGAAATGGGCGTTAGGCGCTTCGACGTCGCAATCGAGGAATGTCGTCGAGGCGGGGGATACTGCCAGAGCCAGGCTGGAAGCTATGGTAGTCTTACCAGTGCCGCCCTTGCCGCTGGCAACCGCAATGATCATGGACCTCCCGTTCAATGACGCCCACGCCCGCCGTGGTGTCCTGATGCGCCAGGCACGGTGACCTTCTTAAGCCGTCCGGACGAAAATTCTTCCACAACGGATTCAACACGCCCCGCTGCCGCCGCGTACATTTTTATGCCAGCAGCATCCAGCGCCTCAAAAGCGTTTGGACCGAAGTGCCCGCTTATGACCGCCTGCGCTCCCTGGTTGGCGATGAACTGGGCAGCCTGGGTGCCAGCCCCACCCCTTGCATCGATCGCCGGATTTGGGGATGCTTCCCATGCGTGAGTCTCAGTGTCAACAAAGATGAAGTAAGCGCAGCGACCAAAGCGCGCATCGAGCTGTGCTTCGAGCTGTGGTCCATCGGCGCTGATCGCTAGCTTCATAACTGATTTCCGTTCTTCAGCTCTGCCTCTTTCTGAGGCTCATCTGAACTCACCCACCAACCGCGGCCCCCTCGACCACGCCCTTGACCTCCTCCACCTGATCGGCGCCCCCAATTTAGCGCACCCTTAAGCGAATCATCCCATGTGCGGTGAACGTTCTGACTGGCGCACTTCGGACAAACCATGTCCGCCCCGCGGCCGCCCTCACCGAAGGGTACCTCAAATTTGTTCTGGCAATCGTAGCATTTGAATTTACGCATTACACACCTTCCTTTCTCTACTGAGTTATAGATTGACTTTGGTTTTCATAAGCACAAAGCAAGCGGTCAATTTCGTCGCGCGTGCGGCGCAGATCAGCGACCCATTGCACCAGGTGTTCATCGCCTTCCGGCAGGATTTTGTAAACGCGCCGCTGCGGACCCTGGCTCTCCTCGCCCCAGTTGGAAACCACCCAGCCCGAATCCTCCATGTCCCGCAAGGCGCGGTAGACCAGGCTGGGATCCAAACGCTCGAGGTCAAAACCAAACTCGTCTAACCCATTGAGCAGGCTGTATCCATGAGCCTCACCGCTCTTGAGCATAAACAAAAGGCAGGGTTGTAAAAAGCTCATTACCCGCCGCCTGCGTCCCTGACCGCGTCCTGTTCCCCATCCACCTGGCATTCATACGCTCCTTTGGTAGTGCCGTGGTTAAATAATATGTCTATAGTTTACAACACTATAGACATATTGTCAATAGACCGCGTGCCAATAACAACACTTACCATAAACGCTGCAAATGCACAAAACCCGCCTGAGCGGGTTAGAGCTGTCTCAAATATGGGTTGCGGCAGGGTTCTCCCAGTCCCACTCCCATTTCAACGGGTTATCAAGAATATAAAGGCGGATGGCATTTAATTCTTTTTCATTGCGGATGATACGCTCATAATAATTGCGCTGCCAGACCGGAACGCCGGGGGTTCCTCGTAATCGGTTGATACGGCGAGATGAAAAGGATTTGACCGCCCGTACAATTTCAGGTAATCCATACCGTGTGTAAGGGCGGGTCTGGTTTTTGTTGGATTCGATGTTTGATTTCTCCCGAATCTGGTCTGGTACAGAAGGC
>JAUWPO010000064.1 GCA_030611505.1 Chloroflexota bacterium | reverse complement strand
CAAAACGAAGTAATCGAGGCCGTTGAGCCCGTTTTGGTGGATTTCACCGCTGTTTGGTGTCAACCATGCAAGATGCTTGACACGATAGTAGAGTAATTAGCCAATGATTGGGAAGACAGCGTAAAGGTCTTCAAGCTGGACGTCGACGAGCATCCCAATGTAGCCATGAACTACAAGATAATGGGAGTGCCGACATTGATGCTGTTTAAAAACGGGGAACCGGTTGAACGTGTAACCGGGTACCAATCGAAAGACCGCCTGGAGAAGAAGTTTACTCCCCACATATAAATCAACCTCCCGCAGGTTTCGCCGAGTCAACCTCCCGCAGGTTTCGTAGTACTGTTTGGAATAATTTATTCGTATCTCGAAGAGGCTAATGTAGCGACATAAATCTGTAACCTGCGGGAGGTTTGGCAGTTGCCATCCACGAATTATTTCACGAATACACGAATAAGAGAGCCTCACCCCGAAGCAACCTCCCGCAGGTTTCGCCGAGTCAACCTCCCGCAGGTTTCACAGGATTGACGGGAATAGGTTATTTACATCTTGAAGAGGATGATGTGATGGCAGCAATCCGTAACCTGCGGGAGGTTTACATAACCCGCGGGAGGTTATGTTCTGTGATATAATTTGTTATTGCAATCATTCGCAACAGCGAGCGGTCTTATGCAAGACAAATACGAAACCAAACTTCGGGTGCGCGGCTACCGCATGACACCCCAGCGGGAGATGATCATCGCAGCTCTCACCAGCAGCGATCATCACATCACTGCGGAAGAAATATTCGCATCTCTGCACGAACGCACACGCGCTCTCAACATCGCGACCGTCTACCGCACGCTGGACCTGCTGGTCGAGGAGGGTCTGGTGTGCCGTACCGATCTGGGGGGTGACCGGGTGTACTATGCTCCCCTACGTCACGGTCCCCACATCCACTTGGTGTGCCGTCACTGCGGGCAGGTAATCGAAGCCGATTATTCCCAGATCGCACCTCTAAAAAAAAGGCTCCAAGAGCAATACGATTTCGCCGCTGACCTGAAACACGTCTCATTTTTCGGCATATGCGAGACCTGCCAGTCTACAGAACAAGTTGAGAATTGAAGGAGAAAGCCATGTTATATTCAGTCGAACCAATGCATATTCCCGACGGATTCTTATCCGTACCCGTAGCAGCCGTCTTGTGGATAGTATCCATCATTGTTGTCGGCTATGCCCTGATGCGTGTAAATAAAGACCTGGACGAACGCAAAGTGCCGCTGATGGGTGTCCTGGCAGCAGCCATCTTCGCCGGTCAGATGCTCAATTTCACAGTCATCGGAGGTACTTCGGGTCACCTTATGGGCGCCGCAATCGCTACAATCCTGCTCGGACCGTGGGCGGCTGTTCTGGTCATGACGACTGTGGTTTCCGTCCAGGCGCTGATTTTTCAGGATGGGGGATTGCTGGTCCTGGGGGCAAATATCTTTAACATGGCCATAGTCGGTGTTGCCGTATCTTATATGGTTTACACTACCTTCCAAAAGCTGTCCGGCGGTAAAAAATGGGGGGTATTCGCCGGTGGATTCGCGGCCGCCTGGTTTTCGATAGAAGTCGCCGCCTTGGGCGTTGGTCTGCAGTTAGCGTTATCCGGAACTTCACCCGCCAACATCGCCATACCCACCATGGCTGGCATTCACGCTCTGATCGGTATTGGCGAAGGTTTGATCACCGTTGGAACCCTGGCTGTGATCTACGCTGCCCGTCCTGATCTGCTGCGAGCAGGTGCAGAGCCTTCTCCTGGTGGTGTGTTATTATGGGTCGCTGGGCTTGCGATCGCAGCCGCGCTGGCAATTATCTCCCCCCTGGCTTCCGCACATCCAGACGGTTTGGAATGGATCGCTGAGCAGCAAGGGTTCTTGACCACCGCAAAAGAGCCCATATATAACATCATCCCCGATTATGTATTCCCGGGTGTGACCAATGAAGCCTTGGCCACCATATTAGCCGGCATCACGGGCACCTTAATCGTATTCGCGGTCGCCCTGATCGTCGCCTATACCCGCCGCAGCCGGCAAACAGCGTAATCGCTTGCACGTACACTATCAGGATCCCTACCGTCCGGGCAGGAGTCTCATTCACGCACTTGATGCGCGCGTCAAACTCCTGGTGACGATAGCTTTTATCCTCACGGTGGCGCTGATACCGCCCGGATTCTGGCCGGTATATATTTTGCTGCTCTCCCTGATCATCTCAGTAGAGATCTTATCCGAGATAGGGGTGGTTTACGTTCTAAGGAGATCGATCCTGGTGCTGCCCTTCATGCTGGCAGCCCTGCCAATAATTTTCACTTTACAAGGTGCGCCGCTTTTCACACTTTCATTGGGAGGCTGGACGCTGACTGCCACCCAAACCGGCATGGAGCGTTTTATAAGCATCGTCCTCAAATCGTGGACCTCGGTCCAGGCTGCCATTGTGCTTACAAGCACAACCCCCTTCCCCGACTTGCTGTTAGCCATGCGAAGCGTGAAGATACCGCGCATGTTGGTCACGATCTTCGGTATGATGTGGCGCTACCTTTTTGTGCTGGGGGACGAAACTCTGCGTATGATGCGCGCCAGGGCTTCCCGCAGCGGTCAGTCTGATACTCCCAGCTTAAAAGCGGGCGGCAGCATAATCTGGCGGGCGCACGTCACTGGCGGAATGGCAGGCAGCCTTTTTATACGCGCTTTCGAACGCAGCGACCGCATCTATATGGCAATGGTGGCGCGCGGCTACGACGGGGATGTGCGTACGCTCGCACAACCCAAAACCAGTTTATTAAACTGGCTGGTGCTCGTTTTCAGCCTTTTATTATTCACCGCTCTGCTTGCTCTGGCTTACCTGCTCTGATACAGGACTATTAAGTTTATAAATTAAGATGCACCATTCAATCGAGATCGAAAACCTATCCTTCAAATATCCCGACGGGCACCAGGCTCTGCGGGATGTCTGTCTGCATATCGAGCCGTGCGAAAAGGTCGCATTGGTCGGTCCCAACGGAGCTGGAAAATCGACTCTCATCCTGCACCTGAACGGGATACTGACCGGAGAAGGCGACATCCGCTCGGCAGGTCTGGAGGTGAAGAAAGAGAATCTGGAGCGCATTCGCGCCAGGATCGGGCTGGTATTCCAATCTCCGGAAGACCAGCTCTTTTCGCCGACCGTATTAGATGATGTTGCCTTCGGACCCATGTATCAAGGTCTGCCGGAAGACGAGGTACAGGCGCGCGTGTTTGAAGCGTTGGAAGTCGTGGGGATGGGTGAATACGGTGCGCGGGTATCGCATCACCTGAGCCTGGGGGAGAAAAAACGAATCGCCATCGCCACGGTCCTGTCGATGACACCGGAAGTGCTGGTCCTGGATGAACCCACCTCGGGTTTGGACCCGCGCGCCCGGCGGGCTTTGATCAACCTGCTGCGGGAACTGGATCTGACTATGCTGGTCTCCAGCCACGACATGCTCATGGTGCGCGAGTTATTCCCCCGCGTGGTAATCATGGACGAGGGTCAAATTGTCGCTGACGGACAAACCAGGGAACTGCTTGATGATGCAGCTCTCTTAGAAGCTCACGGATTGGAGATGCCTGACCTGCAATGAAATTATACCCACTGGCGCTGCCTCTGATTATATGGGCGCTCGTTTCGGGAGCTTGCAACTTTCCACGTTGGAATTATTATGCGGGGGAGATGCCACCCGACTCCACCCCCAAAACACTTTCCGCCGGACCGGTTTCAGGCACGCTTAAGCCAACCAGTCAAGTGATAATTTCGGATGGGGAATCCCCCTCCGCTGATGAAACCGAATCCACTCCGGAGAGCACCTCGTCTTACTTCCCACTCAACTCAACGCAAGACGACACATCCTCGACCTTCACCTACTACTTGCAATCCGGCGACAGCCTGTTTTATTTAACCGAACGCTTCGAAGTGCATATGAGTCAGATCACTTCAGATTATGCTCTGTCTGCAGATGGCTTACTCCCACCCGGTCAACTTCTGAGGATCCCCAACACTGTGGATGAGACACTTTACACACAGCCTCTGCTGCCCGATAGCGAAGTCATCTATTCTCCTTCTGTGGTTGATTTCTCCGTGGATGAATACATCAGCAATGCAGGCGGCTATCTGGGTAAATACCGGGAACATGTGTATGATGAATGGTTGACCGGGGCGCAAATCATCGAACGTATCGCTATCGAATCCTCAGTAAATCCAAGATTGCTGCTTGCTTTTTTAGAATTCCGTTCAGGCTGGGTGCTGGGAGAGCCGGACACACCAATTGATAAGGACTACCCGATCGGTTTCCACGTTTCCGGGAAGCATGGTCTGTACCAGGAATTGGTGATGGCAGCCACGCATCTCAACAAGGGTTATTACGGCGGAAGGGAGGGAATTATCAAAGAGCTTAAATTCCAGGACGGCGGTCGCCCCCGCATACACCCGGAACTCAACGCCGGTTCAATGGGGATTCAATACCTGTTCTCGTTGTTTTACGATCGGATCCGCTGGCAGGAAGCCTTGTATGACCCAGATGGATTCATTGAGCTGTACCAGAGCATGTTCCCTGGTGTTTGGGAGCGCGCTTCTAAAGTGGAGCCCCTGCTCCCGGCTGAACTTGCACAGCCCGATCTAGAACTTCCATTCAATGAAGGCGAACGCTGGAGTCTCACCGGCGGACCGCACTACTCCTGGAACGCAGGCAGCCCGCGCGGCGCGCTGGACTTCGCTCCGGTGACTGGTGAGCCAGCTTGCGAGGTGTCGAAATCCTGGGTCACAGCAATGGCGCCAGGGTTTGTGGCGCGGTCAGCTTATAATGTGCTGGTGATCGACCTTGATGGCGATGGTTTTGAGGGGACTGGCTGGTCCGTTCTTTACCTGCACCTCGCCGACCAGGAACGCACACCCTCCGGAACCTGGGTCGACCTGGATGACAACCTGGGACACCCCTCCTGTGAGCGCGGCCACAACACCGGCACCCACGTACACATTGCCCGTAAGTACAACGGGGAATGGCTGCCTATTGAGGGCAGTGTGCCGTTTTTGCTCAGCGGCTGGGAGGTTCAGGCTGGTGAAAAAAACTACCAGGGCGAAATGCTTAAAGGGGAGCAGGTTGTGAGAGCAAATTCATCTGGTCCTGGCACATCCATCATCGTTCGCTAACGAGAAGTTTACTTCTCGATCGTTGTTAGTCCACCCCTACCGCCAGCCTCTCATCCAGTCCTGCAGCCTGGCGCAGCAGTTCAGCCTTATCAATACGCTCCCATGGTAAGTCCAAATCCTCACGCCCGAAGTGCCCGTAAGCCGCCGTCTGCTGGTAAATTGGGCGACGCAGTCGCAGATCGCGGATGATTGCACCCGGACGCAGGTCGAAGTGCTCCAGGATCAAGCTCGCAATTTCTTCATCCGGGATACGCCCGGTGCCGAAGGTTTCGCAGTTCACACTCAGCGGGTGCGCAACTCCGATCGCGTATGCCAACTGAATTTCGCAGCGCTCAGCCAATCCAGCTGCCACGATATTCTTAGCCGCCCAGCGCGCCGCGTATGCCGCCGAGCGATCCACTTTGGTGGGATCCTTACCGCTGAAGCAACCGCCGCCGTGACGACCCATCCCACCGTATGTATCGACGATTATCTTACGACCGGTAATCCCCGAGTCGCCCTTTGGACCGCCGTTGACGAATCTCCCTGTAGGATTGACATAGATCTTTATCTGATCATCCACCATCTCGGGAGGCAGGACCGGCATAATCACGTGTTCGATTACTGCCGCACGAATCTCATCCGGTCCGATTTCAGGCGCATGCTGGGTGCTGACCAAGACGGTGTCCACCCGCTTCGGGCGACCGTAGTTATATTCCACCGTCACCTGGCTCTTACCATCCGGTCGCAGCCATGGCAGGGTCCCGTCCTTCCGAACCTGGCTCAAGCGGAGGGCGAGCTTATGAGCCAGGTAAATCGGCATCGGCATCAACACTGGTGTCTCGCTGCAGGCGTAGCCGAACATCATACCCTGGTCGCCTGCTCCGATCGCATCGACCTCCTCTGCGCTCATCTCACCTGATTTGGCTTCCAAAGCTTGGTCAACCCCCATCGCGATATCTCCAGACTGTTTGGAGATGGCGACCAGCACACCGCAGCTGTTACCGTCGAAGCCTTTGTCACTGTCGTCGTACCCAATCTCCGTGATCACCTTACGCGCTAACTCGTCATAGTTGATTTGGGCTTTTGTGGTAACCTCACCCATCAGCATCACAAAGCCGGTCTTTGCAGCCACTTCGCAAGCCACACGCGAGACCGGATCCTGTTCCAAACAGGCGTCCAAAACAGCGTCGCTGATCTGGTCGCAGATTTTATCTGGGTGACCTTCAGTCACCGATTCGGATGTGAACATTAAGCTCTCCGAGCTCATGAAAGTTGACGTCATGCATTACCTCCAATGAATAAAAATTGCCCTTTCTGTTGATGAGAAAGGGCAAATGGCTAATTAAACCGACGCTCTCCCATCTTCCAGAACATCCTTCTGCCGGAATTGGCACCTTCCCCCGGACTTGCATCCGATGGGGGGTTGCCGAGGCTTCACAGGGCCGGTCCCTCCGCCTCTCTGGATAAGAGTGCCTTAAAAGGGCTATTCAATTGTTTAGCGCATAATACCACGCGTGTATGTGATTGTCAAATAAAAATAAAAAGGTAATTATATACTTGACAGACCCATACGAATATGCTAAGATATAGATAACATAGAGCATAAATAAGGGTAAGTCGATGAATGACGAATTTCTGAAAATCGCAAAAATGAACGAACCTGAAGCCCGCGAAATGCTAGAGTCGATTCGCTGGCCTGATGGTATTATCTGCCCTAAGTGCGGATCAGACAAGGGCGCCTACAAGCTGCAATCCAAGCCCGAATCGAAACACAAGATTCGCCCAGGCGTCTACAAGTGCAAAGCGTGTCGAAAGAAGTTTACTGTAACCCTAGGAACAATCTTTGAAGACAGCCATATTCCTCTGAATAAATGGCTAATTGCTATCTATCTAATGAACGCCAGCAAGAAGGGAATCTCCGCTCACCAATTGCACCGCATGTTGGACATCACATACAAGGCGGCATGGTACATGTGCCATCGCATCCGTTTCGCAATGTCCGAGGGACCACTTAGCAGTCTATTGAAGGGAACAGAAGAAGCAGACGAAACCTACATCGGCGGAAAGAAGCGCGGGCGCGGATCAGAGAATAAAACTCCAGTGTTTGCATTGATTGAACGCGGCGGAGAATTGCGAGCGCAGAAGGTAGATTCAGTATCAGGCAAGAACCTGGAAGAGATCATTCATCAGAATGTTGATCCCTCATCCCATATCATGACGGATGGCTTCCTTGCTTATAATGGTCTGGACAGAGAATTCGCCAGCCCTAAGACAGTTGATCATGGCAAGCGCGAATATGTACGCGGCGAAGTCCACATCAACTTTGCGGAAAACTGGTTCAGTCTACTAAAACGAGGTATTACTGGAACATTCCACCACGTAAGCAGTCAACACTTAGATCGCTACGCTGGCGAATTTCAATACCGGTACAACAACCACAAGGTAAGCGATTCGGCAAGAGCAAAGAATGCCATTAGAGGGGCGGAGGGAAAAAGACTGATGTATAAAGAGACGAACATAAAAAGCCGCTAGTTTACCGGTTATTTATGTTAAAGGAATGGGTTCTATTTTTCTGCCATTGGGTCTTACAATAAATGCTCCCGCTTTACCGGTTTTTAATGATTTTTGCGCTTTTGCTTCCATGTTCTCCCAAGCGTTAACAAGTTGTTTTAGAATATCGTGTCCACTTTTTTCACTTCCCCCCAAATAAAAAGCAACAATGCCGTATTTCAGCAGCATTGCCTTTTCGTTTGGCTTTCTTCTTATCCCCTTGTCTTTTGTTACCAACGCCAATCTATTTTCACTCACATATTTTAGCCACTCAACATCTTTTGTTCCTTGCGGAAAGTTATCTAGCACATGCTCGACATTTTTCCCTATTTGGCTTAGTCCATTGGCTAGATTTTGCCCCAAGCCCTCATCAAAGAAAAACCTTACCCCCATAGATTCTGTTCAAATTTAATAGCAGCACCTATTTCTTGAGCAGGTATATTAAACCAGTCGCTGACTGGTTTAATATTCTTTCTTTCCCCTAAATATAAGTCATAGATATTATAAGTAGGAACCGCCCTTCCCCTTAGCGTGGGTCTGCCAAATGATATTTCTGGATCAATAACAATAGAGCCTTGTACCCCTTGTGGATACCATTTCTTCACAAATCCAAATCCAGTAATCTCTTCAAATTCCAACTTATTACTAAGCATTTCTATAATTTGGGGCATTGCTGATTGCCCGCCAGTAAGCAATGCAATCATGCTTCCATCTTGGGGCAACTTCAATATTATTTCTTTGCTTCCACTAGTAAAAAAAATACTCCGAGCAAAGTGTGGCGTCTCTAACCACTCCCGTGCTTCGTCTAGCGCCTTTCTTAGTGTTGGCAATCCAAAGCCTCTTCGCATAAATTCCCGTACAAAAATCAAGTCAATTAAATCCAAAAACGAGGCATATATTGTTCTATGATTGTTACGGCTCTTCACTACAGGAGGTTGAACCGTTCTCGAAATAAAATAATCGTACTCGTAACCCTGTAGATACCTTCGCACCGTCCAGGGTTTCATATTAATCAGCCGGCTTGTTTCCGCTATTGAATAAGAAGGTGCGTCCAGTATATTAAAATAATCACTTCCGTTCTGCATTTTCTTTGACCCTCTTTCCTTTTTCCTTCGGCATCGGCTTCGTTTTCAGCAACGCCCTCAAAACATCGCTATAAGAAGCCCCCCATAAATTAAGGGGCTTCTCCGGTCCCTTTTTCTTTTGGCTTTTCTCTTCTTCCACAGGGAATCCAAAAATGCTTGTCCAAAACGAACGGTTGTGCTAATAATCAATAAAGAGGTAGGCAAGTTGAGCCTCCTCCGTATTATATACCAATATATTGTCATTTCGCAAAGTGGGTCCGTCAAAGGGATAATCACCAATAAAAAAAGGGGTTGGAACGCGAAAGTTACGAAAGGGCGCGAAAAACACGAAAAAATCACTCTTAATAAAAACCCCATAAAATGATATAATAACCGATCACCCCCGCCCACAACCAGGAATCTATACGATCAAAAACCCCACCGTGACCTGGAATCAAGTTGCTCGAATCCTTAATCCCCACCTGGCGCTTGAACATACTCTCACCTAAGTCCCCCAAAATTGTAAGTGCGCTCAGGATGAAGCCCAGTAATGCTCCCCGGAATGGTGTCAGCATGGATTCAGGTCCGGCAATGAATGCCAGCCCATAAGCCAACAACGCTGTACCCAGCGTCCCGACAAGTATGCCACCCAGGTATCCCTCCCAGGTTTTTTTGGGACTCAAGCGGGGGGTGATGTGGTGTCTTCCAATCCCCTTCCCGATAAAGTAAGCACCCGAATCTGCCAGCCAGACCGCCGGCAGGACCAACAGCACCCACCACATCCCATCTGGTAAATCTCGTAGAGATATCAGATATGCTCCAATCCACCCCAGGTAGAAAATACCCCCTAACGTTACGCCAAAATCTGTGCCTGACTGTTCGCTCCCGCGCTCGAATGCAACAAGATGATAAGCCATAACGACCAGGATCGCGACGCTCACCAACCACGGAGCGCTCTCAAAGCCGTCCAAAGCCCGCCCTAGCGCGAAGGCGATGGTGCCCAAAATTAGGATCACGCTGGCAGGTTGTAACCCACCAGCCCGAAATAGATTCACATACTCCCAGGCTGCCAATCCAAGAATTAAAACTACCAGACCAGCAAAGACTGCTCCACCATAAACTATCGCGAATATGCCAATGGGCAGGAGGACGACCGCGACCAGGACACGCTTAGCGAGCATGCAGAGCGACTCAGTCCTTCACACCAGCAAGACAACCATAGCGCCGCTCGCGATGGCTGTACTCATCCAAAGCAAGGCGTAATTGTTCCTTGTCGAAGTCCGGCCAATAGACGGGAGGAAAATACCACTCCGAATATGCTCCCTGCCAAATCAGGAAGTTGCTGCCGCGCAGCTCACCAGCGGTGCGAATAATCAGGTCCGGGTCAGGTACACCGGAAGTAAACAAGTAACGCTTTACCAAGTCGGTTGTTACTTCATCAGCTTTTACACCGTCCTCAATTATGCGCTGGATGGTGCACACGATTTCATCCCTGCCCCCGTAGTTGAATGCGATATTCAGGATCAGCCGGTCGTTGTCGCAAGTATATTCCAGCGCTTGAAGTACCTTTTGGCGGAAAGCAGGTTTCAAACCATCCAGGCGACCTATATGGCGCAGTTGTACGCCCTGGTCGTGCAATTCTTGAAGCTCGCGGTCAATAACACTCTCGAAAAGCTTCATCAACCCCTGAACCTCAGTAGGAGGACGACCCCAATTTTCTGTTGAAAATGCGTAGATGGTTAAATAACGGATGCCAAACTCAATGCATGCCTGGATGATGCTGCGCAAGTTCTCTGTGCCGGCGCGATGACCAGCCATGCGCGGCAGCCCACGCGATAAAGCCCAACGCCCGTTACCGTCCATGATAATGGCGACATGGGTTGGAATCACATCAAGCGAGTCTGTCTTCTCCTTTGGTTTCATGAGAGTCCCCGAAAGAGACATTTAAACCTCCAGAATCTCCTTCTCTTTACGCTCGCCGATAGCGTTTATCTTGTCGATCTTATCATCAGTAATTTTCTGCAACTCGTCTTCGCCCCTTTTGAGATCGTCTTCCGAGATCATCTTCTCGTCCTCGAACTCGCGCAGGTCTTTGATACTATCCCGGCGAACGTTGCGCACTGCAATACGCGCATCTTCAATCCGGTTGTTGACCAATTTAACCAGTTCTCTACGGCGTTCCTCGGTCAGGGGGGGTAAATTAAGCCGGATGGATCTGCCATCATTGTTGGGGGTCAAACCCAGGTCTGATGTCAGTATACCGCGCTCAATTGCTTTGAGAGAGGATTCGTCGAACGGACGAATGAGCAGAGAACGCGGCTCTGGAACGCTGATGCTGGCAAGCTGAATAAGCGGCGTGGGAACACCGTAATATTCTACATTCAGCCGTTCAACCAGACCTGGATGGGCACGTCCGGTCCGGATTCCCGCCAGGTCCTCCTCGAGGGCTTGAATGGCGCCGTCCATGCGGGTATTGGCTTCTTTGTAAACATCTTTCAGCATAAGCGCCTCCAATCAGAACCGGGTTTGGCTACTGTTTCCCATAGGATACCCGAAAATAGTTACGACGAAAAGGGTAAAAAATAATTTCAAAAGTGGTTTCAAAAGGAAAGGAAAGTTCAATCAACGATCAGTGTGCCTATATGTTCGCCATACAAAGCGAGCCGCAGTGCGTCAGGGTGCCACAAGTTGAGCACTAAGATTGGTAAATGGTTATCCATGCACAACGAAAGCGCCGTGCTGTCCATAACTTCCACCCGTCTGTTTATGGCTTCCATATAGGTCAAATTTTCAAATAGGGTTGCCTCGGGATTGGTTAAAGGATCTTTATCATAAACACCATCGACCTTTGTAGCCTTAATAATAAGATCTGCACCAATTTCCACCGCTCTCAAGGCGGCAGCAGTGTCAGTAGAGAAGAATGGGTTTCCAGTTCCCCCTCCCAGGATCACAATACGTCCTTTTTCCATGTGACGAATGGCACGTCGCCGGATGTAAGGTTCAGCTACAGTGTGCATTTCCACGGCTGACTGCACCCGGGTCTGTAATCCCATTCGCTCCATGGCATCCATCAAAGCCAGCGCGTTCATCATTGTAGCCAACATGCCCATGTAGTCTGCAGTTGCGCGGTCCATACCGCGCTCAATACCAGTACGTCCGCGCCACAAGTTTCCCGCTCCGATGACGACAGCCACATCCACGCCTAATTCATGGACGCCTCGTACGCGCTCGGCTACGTCTTCAGCGCGTACCGGATCTATTCCAAAACCATCCTCTTCGGCAAGCGCCTCCCCACTCAACTTAAGCAGCACACGTTTGTATTTCAGTTCCTTTTCCATCGCAGAGATCCTCCATCCAGCAAAAAGACCAACCTGATGGTTGGTCTTCCTATTCGCCTAATCCATTGTATCTTCGCCTAATTCCCAGCGCTCAAATCTCCGGACGATAATATTTTCACCAATTGAGCCAATATTCTGCATTAGCAGCTCCTCAACCGTCAACT
The DNA here is from genome assembly GCA_030611505.1 of Chloroflexota bacterium. Classification (GTDB taxonomy): domain Bacteria; phylum Chloroflexota; class Anaerolineae; order Anaerolineales; family UBA4823; genus JAUWPO01. The sequence goes on along the minus strand of JAUWPO010000064.1, from coordinate 639 downwards.
CATCATCACGGACATACGGCTGCCGCATCAGGCACACTTCATCTAAAAATTTTTTCAAGCGACCCTCTACAATGCGATCAATTACATTTTCGGGTTTACCTTCTTCGAGAGCGAACTCTCGGGCATCTTTACGCTTGTCCTCAATCACTTCCCCCGGGATGTCATCAGGACTTACATAGCATGGGGCGCCAGCAGCAATTTGAAGCGCAATCTCATGAGCGAATTTCCGAAAAGCTTTCGAACGGGCCACAAAATCGGTCTCACAGTTGACTTCTACCATCACTCCTACGCGTCCATCCCCATGAGAGTACAACTCCACGACACCATCCGAAGATTCACGGTCAGCACGCTCTGCCGCCGTGGCAATCCCTTTCTGACGCAAGAAATCCAGCGCTTCATCAAAATCACCATTAGCCTGCTGTAAGGCATCCCGGCAATCCATTACTCCTGCACCGGTTTCTTCGCGTAGATCTTTTATCTGCTGTGTGGTAATAGCCATGATTAATTATCTTCCTCATGTTCTATCTCTTCATCACCTTGCGGTGTGGCATCTTCAATCTCTTCTGCGGCAGCGACTTCTTCGACTACCGCCTCTCCCACGGCTTCCAATTCAGCCTCTTCAAGCGCGATTTCCTCGAC
>JAUWPO010000091.1 GCA_030611505.1 Chloroflexota bacterium | reverse complement strand
ATCCTTTAAGCAAGGCGAGACGTGTGCCATCCAGCACATAAGTTGCGGGGCTAAACTTGGACAGCGTTTGCAGCAAAGCGGGCAGCACTTCTACGGGATAATACACACCGGATACCAGCAGGAGCAGCGCAATGATCACATGTGTCATCTGAGGACCTCGTTCGGGAAACAGCAGAGGCAGTATGGACCCCATTATGCTGAATCCGATGAAAGAAAAGCTGCCGGCTAGGAGCATGAGGAGTGCCCCCCACATATTTGCGGAGCTTAAATCGATTTCAAAGAGGAATACCGTAACAGCCAGGATGATCCCGGTAAATACCAGGCTGTATAGGACTGCGAATATAGTTTGACCAGCCATGTGAGTGACGCGCCGGATGGGAGCCATGAGGGTGTACTCAATAGTTCCTTCCCAGCGTTCCATGCCTATCACGTCCGTGATCCAGTAAAATATTATCGAAAGGTATCGCCATACGAGCGTGCCGACCACCAGGTACAGCACCAGGTATTGTCCATCCACATTCTGCTCCCCTGCGATCATTACCATACCCAGTCCAATGTAGCTTACGGACAAACTGTTTGCGATCGAGTAAACCAACCAAACCAGCTCCCATGACCAGTATCGCTTGACCAGGTTGGCATTCCGTTCCATAAAAGCGTAAGTTGCTTTTAGTTCATGTGTAAGTGTTGCCATATAGATAGCTCCATCGAGAATGTTAGCTCGGGTGCGCCAGCCAGTTTTGGGGTTTCTTTATCGTACTGGCTGGCTGAGATCGCCCGATTATTTGCCATGACTTTCAGCGACTAAATTCTTGCCGGTCAGTTCGAGGAATACATCCTCTAGGGTTATTTCGCTCCCGCCGCCGTTGAGATTGTTTTTCAACGCATGAGGAGTATCGAGAGCCACGATTTTTCCGCTGTCGATGATTGCAACCCGGTCGCAAAGATTCTCTGCTTCCACCATGTCGTGAGTCGTGAGCAGGATGGTTGTGCCGTGGTCGTCGCGCAATTTGCGAATCACATCCTGAACTTCAAGCTTCGAACGTGGATCGAGACCAGTCGTTGGCTCATCCAGGAGCAGCAAGCGCGGGCTTGAAAGCAGGGCACGCGCTATTGCGACCTTCTGCTGCATGCCGCGCGACATCTCTTCCATAGGCTTGTAGATTGATCTCTCCTCTAAACCCAACCTGGTGAGTATTTCCAGGACCTGACGGCGGATTTCTGCACCGCTCATCCCGTATAGACGGGCGCCGTATACCAGGTTTTCCATTGGTGAGAGCTTCTTGAAGAAGCTGGCTTCTACCGAGACACGGTTGATCAGTCGCTGCACAAGCATGGGCTGGCGTACAACGTCGTAACCGAACACCCGGATATTCCCATCATCTGGAAGGAGCAGGGTGGCTAGCAGCCGGATCAAGGTGGACTTTCCGGATCCATTAGGACCTAGCACACCAAAAATCTCTCCTTGAATAACAGTGAAGGAGACATGGTCGACAGCTACAACAACCCGGTTTTTGCCATTGGTGTTTGTTTTTCTCAATACGGCGTTTTTAGACTTGCCGTTTACTTTAGAGAGACGTTTCCATATTGAGTTTTTGTGTTTACCAAATTTTTTATAAGCTTTGTGTACCACAACCGCTTCGTACATTTTTACCTCCTCATGAAAAAAGCCACGGGTTTTCCCGTGGCTAGAAGGCAGGCTTCTCAAATTAATCATAAAAGCCACGGGATTGGAGCACGCCCGTGGCTTTTTTAGAGACTTAATCGGTTCTACAATCGATCAACAAGCGCACTCCGACAAGGTGAATCCACACCACCCCCAACAGCTGTGGTGCGAGTTCGAAACATTTTATAAGCTTGGTAGATCATGAAGCACGCTTTCCTTTCTAAGGTTAAGATTGTGTTAAGCTTGGCGAAATATATCACAACATATGGAATATTGTCAAGGCTTATCGGGTTGTTGTTTTCGGGTTGTGTGTCAATCCAGGTTGTGTTTCAACCCGGATGTGTGTTTATCTATCTGGTCATTTGATAGGTATCAATCACTTCCCCAAGACGGTTAATGAATTGGAAGGTGATCCGCTGGCTGTCAGCGTCGACGAGCATTGCTCCCCAGTCGCCATTATAACGAATTGCCGAGTATTCAGACGTGAGACCAAAATAGTATATTGGTCCGCCACCCAGACCATTGATGAAGAAGGGTGTGCCGTTAACCAGCAGGCGTTCATAAAGATGGTCGTGACCGGAGAGGATGGCGGAAGCGCCCCATTCCTGGAAGGGCCAGCTCATCCAATCCACTGGTCCACGGAAGCCGGAAGAGTACGGCGGGTGGTGGAAATAGACAATTTTCCATATAGAGTCAGATTCTTCCAGTTTGGACTTTAACCACATAGCCTGAGTGGAAATCCTGGAAACACCGCCTGGTTCATTCGAGTCGCTGTTCACTACAAAGAAGTGAATTGGTCCCCAGACGAAGTCATAGTAGCGCTCGATCCCGGGAAGTGAAAAGTAGTCGAGATAAGGTTGGGCATTGAGGGTCATCCAGTCATGGTTGCCTAACGAGGGGAAAAAGCGATTTTTGTCTGCCCCATCTCCATAAGCGCCGTTGTATGGATAGATAAATTCGTGGTAGTACTTTCCGATGTGGTCGTCAATTGTTTCAGCAGATCCGATCGGGTAATTATTGTCCCCGGTAGTGATAATGAAATCCGGTTCCCAGCTTTTAACCAGATTGGCTACATCTTCTTCGCCTTGATTGCCTTCTCCAAAATCTCCGATAACGGCAAAAAGGACAGTTTCGGGTTCATGGGTGGGTGAAGGAAGCGGCGCAAGTGATGTTTTTTCTTTGGTAGATGGAAGGGGGGCGGATTCAGTCGCCGAGATTGGAGGCGATGAGGTCTCGGTTGAGGTGTGTTTTTGGACTGCCGTAGCCGTTGTGGTAATAGTAGTCTGATCGCCAGGTGGAACACAGGCATTCAGCAGGACGACAATGACAGCAAAAAGGATATAATAACGGGCGTGTTGCATTCTTGTTCGCATTTTTTGTGGGCTGTTTATTGTTTTTCTGACAGGATCGATACTGTTCCGTTGTAATCAACAAGATATACTTCCCCAGTTTCGTCTTCACCAAAGGAGGAGATGCGCCCCACGTTTTCGAAGAGCAGAGCACTCTCCCAGTCTCCACCATCATTTTGCAGAGTGCCCCATACATTACCGGAACAGAAATCCCCATATAAATAGAGGCCGTTAAATCCGGATAATTGGCTGCCGCGGTAAACCACGCCTCCAGTTACTGAGCAGCCAAACTCGTGGTTATATTCAACTATTGGCGGTATGAGAGCTAAACCGTTAGGTGGGGTACCGCTGAATTGGTGTGTGCCTTCGAAGTAATTCCATCCGAAGTTGGAGCCTCCAGGACTGCCAGCAGGTAAGAAGTCGATCTCCTCCCACTGGTCTTGTCCGACATCCCCGATGTACATATCCCCGGTCAAGTTGTCGAAGGTGAAGCGCCACGGGTTGCGAAGACCGTATGCCCAAATTTCTGGTGAACTACTGTCCGTGAAGGGGTTATCCGCAGGGATGGTGTATGAATCCTCCTGGTCGATATCCAGGCGCATGATTTTGCCCAATAGGGTATCGAGTGATTGTCCATTTCCCTGGGGATCACCTCCCGACCCGCCGTCACCTGTGCCAACATACAAGTATCCATCTGGACCAAAAGCGAGCATACCCCCGTTGTGATTGGCAAAGGGTTGGGGTATTGTCAATATGATTTTCTCGCTCTCGGGTTTGGCGATATTCTTATCGGCGTCTGAAACTTGATAGCGGGCAATTACCGTATCTCCACCCCGGTTGGTGTAGTTGACAAAGAAGTACCCGTTCTGTGTGTATTGAGGTTGAAACGCCAGCCCCAGCAATCCCTGTTCGGAGCTTTCACTACCGACGCGCCCGCGTATATCCAGGAACGGTGTGGTTAGCAGTGACTCCTGGTCAAATATTTTTATCGCGCCGCTCTGTTCGAGGATGAAGAGCCTGCCTGAACCATCCGCTGCGTTAGTTACAGCGACTGGCGACTCCAAACCATCGACGACCATTCTCCAGGTGTATTTTTGTGGGTCTGGCAGCCCTATCCGGATCTCAGAAGGTTGGGGGAGGGCGGTGGGTGCTTCTAATTGAGCTTCAGGTGTTGTGACGGGTGGATTGGATGAAGCAGTTTGTGCAGATTTTGTTTTTACTTCATCGCCCTGACCTATGTCTGGTACAGGGTTGGTAGGCGTAAGAATTTGCGCTTTGCTGGTTGGGGTGCTAGTTCTGATCGTTCCAGAACAGGCAGTTAGCAATAATGTCAGCGATGCGAGGGAAAATATCCATACCGTTATCTGTTTAAATTGATAAGGTGAAAGTGAGCTCTTTGTTGGTTTCAATTCACTCCTTATCCCAGAACTCCGCATCGACTATTCTATCTTCTTCATCAACTTCTTTGTTTTCTTCTCCTCCTGTTGAATCTTTTGAATCATGCCACTCTCCTGGCACGACCTGATCCAGCGCTTCTGTGTGTTCTTGAACCACATCTGGCGGGCAGAGCTCGACAAACATGTAGGTACCTAACCAGACGATTAAAGCATCGTCAATGGGACCCGGGACGATATCAGGGACTACAAAATATACCAGTGTACCGATGGGCAGTAGCTTAAGCAATGGATTTACTCGTCTGTCTCCCATCAGCCGGACTACTAGCTTGAAATAGTTGGTAAACTCGTTAAATACCCCACCTTTTGAGGAGACAATTTTGCGATCGTCATTGTCTGACATAATACCTCCAGTTACCCGACGATTATACTATAACGACTTGGTGGTCACTGGTTGATGAAAAAAGGATGGCGGAGCGCTGAAACGCTCCGCCATCCTTTATGACTTTACTAAATAAATTCAGCTCGATTGATCAGCTTGAGCATGATTAACAACCACTTTAAAGGCTTGCGGATCACGAACAGCCAGATCAGCCAGCATCTTACGGTTGATGATGATATCGTTCGTTTTCATGTTGTATATAAGACGGCTGTAGGTGGTTCCATTCAGACGAGCGGCAGCGTTAATGCGCGCAATCCACAAGCGGCGTAAAGTGCGCTTGCGCGTACGTCGATCGCGGTACGCGTACCATAAGCTTTTCAGCATTGCTTCATTAGCTCGCTTAAATAAGCGGTGTCGTGTGCCGTATTGACCTTTCGTCATTTTCAGCACCTTCTTGTGATGTTGGCGGCGAATTTTGCCGGTTTTTACTCGTGTCATATATTTTTCTCCAGACTATTTGCCGGCCTTCATGGAAGGGGCTAATCGTTTTATCCTTTTGATGTATCCACTTCCCTTGACAGGGATCATCTTTGAAAATAGCAGTTTTGTACGCTTTGAAGTGCGGCGGCGCAAGTGGCTCTTACCGCCTTTTGTGCGTACTAGCTTACCCGAACCGGTCAAACGGAATCGCTTAGCGGTAGCCTTATGGGTCTTAAGTTTATATTTTTTGGTCGATTTTTTACGTGTCACAATAAACTCCTATCACACAAAATACCGCGGACTTTACGTTCATCCGCGAATATTTCCAAATATCAGGATTGAAAATCTAAATCCAGCGCGTGACAGCTATTTCTTTTTGGCTGCCTTGATTGGAGCAAGCACCATTAGCATTGTACGTCCTTCCAAAGCAGGTCTTTGCTCTACGATGGCTAAGTCAGATAAATCTTCAGCCACCTGTTTCAAGTCCTCGAGAGCGATCTCTGGGTAAGTGATCTCCCGGCCTCGAAAGCGAATGCGCACTTTGACCTTCATTCCATTCGTCAACCAACGGCGGGCACTGCGAACTTTTAAGTCGCGGTGGTGCTCGTTCGTTTTTGGGCGCAGTCGAATTTCTTTTACTTCAATCTTGGTTTGCGATCTTCGGGCTTCGCGTTCTTTTTTGGCACGTTCGTAAATAAATTTTCCAATATCCATCACCCTACAAACGGGCGGTTTGGCGTTGGGAGCAACCTCTACAAGATCAAGCTCTGCTTCCCGGGCCATTTGTCGGGCATCTTGGATTGGCACAACACCAACATTCTCACCATTTGGACCGATTAAACGCACCTCTTTAGCTCTTATGGTTTCATTAACCCGATAATGTGTAGCGCTGATATTTTCTCTCCTATATATTTTTGATAACCTGCATCTAGTTTGTTAAACGAGCGATTGGCATGATACCAAGAAATATGTGAATCGTCAACGGTACTTGAGATTAAATACGATTTTTACTATCTTCATTAACTCGCGCAATGAAATCGTCGACTGCAATCGCTCCCAGGTTTTCTCCCGAACGCAGGCGCACCGCTACGCTACCTGCTTCAACCTCACGATCGCCTATCACCAGCATATATGGTATCTTCTGCATCTGGGCGTCGCGGATCTTGGCGTTCATGCGCTCACCCCGATCATCAACCTGCACCCGCAATTTGGCAACCTTTAATTGCGACGCTAGTGAATGAGCATATTCCATATGGCGGTCAGCTATAGGAATTATAACTGCTTGCACTGGCGCAAGCCAGACCGGAAATGCACCGCCATAGTGCTCAATGAGTACACCCATGAAGCGTTCCATCGAACCTAATAATGCCCGGTGGATCATGTAAGGGCGATGTTCCTGACCATCTTCGCCTACATAAGTCATATTGAAATGCTCCGGCAAAATAAAGTCAAACTGGATGGTGGATAACTGCCACTCACGACCCAGGGCGTCCTTGATTTTGAGGTCGATTTTTGGTCCGTAGAAAACGGCCTCTCCTTCATCAATCTGGTAAGGAATCTCTGCCCTATCGAGCGCCTGGATCAGCGCTTCGGTGGGCGCTTTCCAATCTTCAGGTTTACCGGCAGACTTTTCGGGGTTGCGGGTAGCAAGGTATGCCTGGAAATCCTTAAAGCCAAAAGCCCGCAATAAATTTAGGCTGAACTGGAGCACCCGGTCGATCTCCTGAGGCATTTGATCGGGTCTGCAGAAGAGATGAGCGTCATCCTGGGTGAAACCGCGTACACGCAGCAGACCATGCAGCACACCGCTGCGCTCGTAGCGATAAACAGTACCCCACTCAGCGTAGCGCAAAGGCAGGTCTCGATAGGAGCGCAATTGGCTTTTATAGATCTCCACATGAAATGGACAATTCATGGGCTTCAGGAAGTACTGCTGTCCTTCAATGTCAATAGGAGAATACATATTCTCCTGGTACCAATCCAGATGCCCGCTGGTCTCCCACAAATTCGCCTTCCCGATATGTGGTGAGTAAACAAAATCGTATCCGCCTTTCTCGTGCTCCTCGCGACAATAGTCCTCGGTGATCTTCCTGACCATCCCACCTTTAGGATGCCACAATATCAAGCCCGGACCCACGTCCTCACTAATACTGAATAGATCCAGTTCTCGTCCTAACCGACGGTGATCACGTTTGCGGGCTTGCTCCAATTTCCACAGATATTCCTCCAGCTCAGTGGCTGAATTCCACGCCGTGCCATAGATGCGCTGAAGCATGGGGCGGTTCTCATCTCCGCGCCAGTAGGCGCCTGCCACCTGGAGCAGCTTGATCGCCTCCGGGTTGATTTTGCCTGTGTTTTCAACATGTGGGCCGCGGCATAGATCCATGAATGTATCCTGGGTGTAGGTCGAAATTTCGGGCTGCTCATCGAGTGGTTCGCCGTATTCATCAAAACCGCCCTGTTCTAATCCGTCGATGAGCTCCAGCTTATATATCTGGTCCTTGAAAATCTGCCGCGCTTCGCTGGCTGAAATTACCTCTTTCTTAAATTCATGGTTTTCAGCGATAATCTCCCGCATGCGCACCTCGATGACCTCCAGGTCTTCGGGGGTCAAACTTCGGGGCAGGTCAAAGTCATAATAAAAGCCATCTTCGATCGGTGGACCGATAGCAATTTCTGCCTCTGGAAACATCTCCACGACAGCCTCCGCCATGATATGGGCTGTTGAGTGTCGAACACGGTACAGCTCAGATTCTTTATAATTCTCTTCCATGATTCATCTCCTAAAGTTGAAACATTGTCAAGCTTGAACTAAATCTAATTTTCCTTATGATAAAGGTGCGTAGGTGGTATTAATAAAAAAGCCCTCGCCCATTCTGGGGCGAGAGTTCCCACTCACGCGGTTCCACCCAGATTTACTCCCTTACGAGAGTGTCTCTGTAAAACCGATAACGGGGTCTTCCGTTCACCTTACTGGGGGGTAATCCCTTTTCTGGGTCACGCTCGCGGGTGGTTTTCGCCGGTTGGGTTCCGCAGGAGATTCTCAATCGTCGATCTCCATTCCCTGTTGGATCCAAAGCCGGTTACTCGTCCCGGTCATCGCGGTTGTTAATTGTCTGTAAATATAATCCGTTTTACTAAAATCTGCAAGAGTAAAAATCGCGCAAGTACAAATCAGAATATACACATCACCTTATTCGGGCGTCTTATTGACCATCCAATAATGAAAACATTGAACAAGCGTCTATGCAGCGAAGCTCGAGGTGGAGTGCTCGAATAGGCGTTCAACGAGAAAGAATCAGTAATAAAAGACAGTCCCAGGTTGATAATCGATCTGTAGATTTATTATGGCAGCGGGGGCGTTGGGATGACTGGCACGTTCGCTACGTTCGCGACCTCTACGTAACCAGCATTTAGCCAGCCCTGACCGTCCGGGGCTGTATCCTCGGGCAACTTGATTACCCACCAGGCGCCATCTTCACTGACACCGACTACCTCTGCTGTTGTGCCGATACGCACGACGCCGTAGTTGGGGTATTCTGTGCCCGGTCCGCCATACACGTTGGTCGACTGTACGATTGTCGCGCTAGGTGCGCTGGAAATAGGCTTGGGGACCTGCACTTCCTCCAGCGGCGGTGTGGGTACTACAGACACGCCCTCGGTGTTCACGGTCTTGACATATTCGTCTGTAACCCAACCATGTTCGTCTGGGGCGACTTCAGTGGGAACCTTTACTACCCACCAATCACCGTCCTCGCTGATTCCGGTCACCTCAAAGGTCGTGCCCTGAGAGACGACACCGTAGGAAAGGTATTGGGTCCCCGGACCGCCGCGCACGTTGATAGCCTCCAGGGTAGTCGCTGTCGGCGCTCCCTGTCCAGGAGGGGATGGGTTGATCGCCATTCCGCCGTAGTAGAAGACCAT
>JAUWPO010000144.1 GCA_030611505.1 Chloroflexota bacterium | reverse complement strand
AAATTCGGCACTTCAGTGCTGGTCAATCTGATGAACTCGTATGGTGTATTGCCCACCCGTAACTTCCAATTAGGTGAATTCGAGCACGCGGATAATATTTCGGGTGAACGTTTACGGGATGAATTCCTGACCAAACCAGGCGCCTGCTGGAGCTGTCCGATTGGTTGCAAGCGCAATACCAAAACCAGCCGTCAAGAAGGTGAAGGTCCTGAATATGAGACAATCTATGCCCTAGGTTCATCACTGTGTATTGACGACTTCGAGACAATAATCGAAGCCAATTACCTGTGCAATCGTCTCGGAATGGATACCATCTCTTGCGGAGTTACGATTGCCTGTGCAATGGAACTGGTCGAGCACGGTAAGTTGAATACTGAACTAGCATTTGGTCGCTCCGATCTACTCCTGAAAACGATCGAAGATATAGCCTACCGTCGTGGTTTGGGCGATCAAATCGCTGAGGGTGCAAAACGGCTCTCGGAGCGCTATGGAATGCCCGAAACCTCAATGCAGGTTAAAGGTTTAGAATTCCCAGCCTATGACCCACGCGGAATGCAGGGTCAGGGCTTGCTTTATGCCACTTCTAACCGCGGAGCCTGCCACCTGCGCGGGAACATGTTAGGACCTGAATTGCTGGGTTCCCCCAAAATGCTGGATCGTCACATTTCCAGTGGTAAAGCGGGAATCCTTATCGTTATGCAGCATACCAACGCGGTAATTGACTCTATCGGAATGTGCAAATTCGTCAACTTCGCCATCGGTGACGATTTCTTTGCCCGCTTGATAACAGCCATCACCGGGATTGAATACGAAGTGCAAGATCTTCAATTAACGGGCGAACGAATCTGGAATTTGGAACGACTCTACAACCTGCGGGCTGGATTCACCCATTTCGATGATACGCTGCCCCCTCGCTTTACAAATGAACCCCTCAAAGAAGGCGCCAGCGCGGGTCACGTTGTTCATCTGGATGAGATGTTGGCAGATTATTACCGATTCCGGGGTTGGTCTCAGGAAGGTATCCCCACCTCAAAGAAACTTACAGCCTTGGGACTGGAGGAGCTGGCAAAGGAGCAAACCTATGCTTGATCAATTTCAAAGATTTGGCTACGACCTTTTCTACCGCGGTTTGACATCTTCCCATGGTGGCAATATGAGTGTCCGTATGGGCGATCGGATCGTCATCACCCGTACCGGCTCGATGCTGGCGCATTTGACTGAGATGGATTTAATTGAAATCGGTCTGGACGAAGATGACAGCAATATCATGCTGGCTTCCAGTGAGTTGGTTGTGCACCGGGCGATTTACCAAAATACTTCTGCATTGGCTATCGTACACGTACATCCACCCCATGCTGTAGCCCTCTCCATGGCGGTAAAAGACGCCATCATCCCGATTGATAGTGAAGGTTCATACTTGTTTCGAAAAGTTCCTGTTGTGCAATCAGAAACAACAGTTGGGTCAAAAGACGTTGCCAAGTTGGCAGCGGAAATGCTCAGAGATTATAAAATATTTATGTTACGAGGGCATGGCTGTTTTTCCATCGGTCCGGTTCTGGAAGAAGCCTACCAATGGTGCTCAAGTCTGGAAGAATCATGTAAAATATACTACTTAACCCGGACTGTTCAAGCAGCCCAGATTGCGGTCTCTCAAGATGGTTTAGAAGATCTGGAATACCGTAAACATACAGATGATTATAAAAGTTGGTGAATGACTCAATCATGATTTAAAGCAGGTTCACGATATGACCAAAAAAGTATTCGTAAGCGGTTCTTTCGACATGTTGCACAGCGGTCACATCGCCTTTTTTAAAGAAGCCTCCTCATTTGGAGATCTTTACGTTGCATTGGGTTCCGATAAAACTGTATATGAGTTGAAGGGCAGGCTGCCGATCAATTCCCAGGAAGAACGCCAGTTTATGGTCAACTCAGTAGAGTATGTCAAAGACTCTTTCATTTCTCAAGGATCTGGCATGCTCGATTTCCTGGAAGAATTTAAACAACTCCAACCTGACATCATGGTTGTCAATACCGATGGCAACACCCCCGAAAAGCAGCAGTTGTGCTCAGAACAGGGTGTCGAATATATCATCCTACAGCGCGAACCTTACGCTGACTTACCTGCCCGCACGACAACCGCATTGCGTGCTATCCACCAGATCCCGTTCCGGATCGATATCGCTGGAGGCTGGTTAGACCAGCCTTATGTTTCCAAACACTATCCCGGTTCAGTAATCACGATCTCTCTCGAACCAACAATTCAATTTAACGAACGAAGCGGGATGGCCACCAGCACCCGTCGCGCCGCTATAGATCTATGGGGACCACGTCTTCCTCCTGGTGCTCCTGAAAAAATCGCAAAAATCTTATTCTGCTACGACAATCCACCAGGGACTGAGGAAATTTCTGGTTCCCAGGATTCAATCGGGATTGTTTTTCCCGGTCTCACAAAAGCTTATTATGATGGTTCCTATTGGCCGGAAAAATTCGAACGTATCCTCGATGAAACCACCATCCGCTTTGTAGAAAGTTCTTTCTACCTGGTACCGTTGGGACCGCGCCATGCCGATTTCGATGTACTCGCAGATACCCGCATCGACCGCAGTAAGGCGAAAGCACTGGCGGATGCGACCGATGCTTGCTGGCAGGCGATACAAAATCATGATGTGCACGCATTTGGTGCTTCCTTCAGAGCATCATTTGAAGCCCAGATTGCCATGTTTCCAAATATGATGAATGATATGGTCACTGCACTCATCACAAAATACCAGGATGTAGCCCTCGGCTGGAAGCTATCAGGCGCTGGAGGTGGCGGCTACCTCATCCTGGTTTGCGACAAACCAATTAAGGATGCCCAACGGGTGGAAGCCCATCGTGAGAGTGATTAAAGGCATCGAATCGAAATTGGAGATTATATGAAAAAAGCATTGGTTTGTGGTGCAGGTGGTTTTATTGCAGGTCACCTGGTAAAGAAATTAAAAAGTGAAGGATACTGGGTGCGGGGCGTGGACATAAAAGAGCACGAATTTTCCCCTTCGCAGGCGGACGAGTTTCAGCTACTGGATCTGCGAAAGGCAGAAAATTGTTTGAGTGCACTGACCTTACCGGAAGGTGCTTTTGATGAGGTATATCAATTGGCTGCTGACATGGGTGGTATGGGTTTCATCCATTCCGCCGAGTGTGAAATCATGCGCAACAGCGCCCTGATCAACATCCACATGACCCATTATGCCTGGAAACTGGGTGTGCCGCGCTACTTCTTCTCCTCTTCGGTGTGCGTCTACCGCGACATGCTGCCTGGTGAGCCCGAGATGACAGAAGCAGAGGCCATCCCGGCTAACCCTGATAACGAGTATGGCTGGGAAAAGCTTTATGCAGAACGTATCGCTCAGGCTTATGAGCGCAACCGTGGCATGAAAGTTCGCATCGCCCGCTTCCAGAACTGCTATGGACCTGAGGGAACCTGGACGGGTGGTAGAGAAAAAGCCCCTGCGGCTTTGTGCCGTAAGGTTGCCGAAATTGAAGATGGCGGCGCCATAGAAGTCTGGGGGGATGGGACCGCGATCCGCTCCTATACTTACGTTGACGATATGATCGACGGAATATTTATGCTGATGCATTCCGATTTGCAGGGAGCCGTTAATATTGGCTCCCCCCAATATGTAAGTGTGGATGAGCTGGCTGAAACCATCGCTGAGGTATCCGGGAAAAATTTCACCTTCAAGCATGTGGAAGGTCCGGTGGGTGTCCAATCGCGCAACTTCAGCAATGTCCGTATCTACTCGATTGGCTGGAAATCCCGGTACGACTTGAAGGACGGAATTTCCTTAACCTACCCTTGGGTAGAGCAACAGGTCAAACAAGACCGTCTCACAGAGATAGATTAAATTGATAATAGCCAGAGAATTATTTCGATAGGAGCATACCATGTCTGATTTATTGCTAGGTATTGATATCGGTACATACAGCAGCAAAGGGGTATTGGTCAAGCCTGATGGCACACTCTTGAAATCCCGTGTCGTTGAACATGTCATGGATATTCCCCATCCAGGCTGGGCAGAACAGGATGCGGATGCCGTGTGGTGGGCTGATGTTGTAACCATTTGCCAGACCTTACTCGATGGTTCCCCATATTCAGGTGACGACGTGGGTGGGGTGGCTTTCAGTGCCATCGGGCCATGTGTGCTGCCACTAGACGCTTCCGGAAATCCCTTGCGGGCTGGAATACTCTATGGTGTCGACACCCGTGCCAGTTCTGAAATTGAGCAACTCAATCGCAAGTTGGGGGAAGAGACAATTTATAACCTCTCCGGGATGGCTTTAACCAGCCAGGCTGCTGGGCCAAAAATCCTGTGGATCAAGAATAACGAGCCAGAAGTCTGGGAACGGACCGACCACATAACCACTGCCAGCAGTTATTTGATATACCGTTTAACCGGCGAGAAGGTGATCGATCGTCATACCGCCAGCCATTATATGCCCTTGGTGGACATTAACACCCTGGAATGGTCAGACCGCTTTGCCGACGAGATTGTCAGTCTGGACAAACTCCCCCGCATGGCATGGAGCGACGAACTCGCCGGGCATGTCAGCCCAACCGGTGCCGCCCAGACCGGATTAAAAGTGGGAACGCCTGTGGCAGTAGGTGCGGTGGACGCTCTGAGTGAGGGCATCAGTGTAGGCGTAGTGCAACCAGGGGATTTGATGATTATGTATGGCAGCACCGCCTTTTTCATTCTGGTGCTTGATAATCCCGTACCCGATGAGCGCATGTGGACGGTAGGCGGGTCTTTCAAAAACCAGTATAACCTTGCCGCCGGCATGGCAACCACCGGATCGTTGACCCGCTGGTTCCGCGATGAACTTGCTGCTGATCTCCCTGAGGACACTGCCTACCAGACACTGTTTGATGAGATCAAGACTGTCACACCCGGTGCCAATGGTCTGATCTTACTACCTTATTTCAGTGGTGAGCGCACCCCCATTAATGATCCCAATGCTCGTGGTTTAATCATCGGTCTGACCCTGGCTCACAAACGCGAACATCTTTTCCGGGCATTGCTGGAAGGGGTCGCTTATGGAATCTGCCACAACCTTGAAACCTTCCAGGATATCGGTGCGCCCGTTAAACGTGTTGTCGCTGTTGGTGGCGGCACCCAGAGTAAAACCTGGCTCCAGATTGTCTCGGATGTTGCCGGAATCGAGCAGATCGTGCCGGCACAAACCATCGGTGCCAGCTATGGAGATGCCTTCCTCGCCGGCGTAGCGGCTGGTATCCTCAACCGGGAGTCAATAACAGACTGGGTCCAGGGGGGTGAAATCATCCAACCCAACCCAGAATCTCAGCAGGTTTACCAACCTTACTATCAGGATTATATCGATCTCTACGAACGAAATAAAGAAATCATGCACAATCTTGCAGCCAAAGCACAGATGTGAGCAAACCATTCACAGAGATATCCTCAAATATCTTTGAGCTCTTAGATACCTTCGTGGTTAAAAAAAGATCGCAACCTGGGCTCCCAGTATTAGGGTTGCGCGCAACATCCTCCCGCGGTCTTGAGGCAAAGATAATTAACACGCTGTGCCATCTAACTTGTCTAAACCCATTAACACCTTACGGGAACCCGCAGGAGGTTAATTTTTTAATTCACCAGGCATCCGATGATCGCACTTCACCCAGTTTTTTCAGGTACTAGATCAAAACATAGCCAACGGAATTTAAAGAAATCTATTCAAATATTCCTAGAGACTTCTGTGACCTCTGGCACGATGAATTAGTTGATAAGAAAAATTCTTTTCACTTTTTCGTAAGAACCCCATATTCTGTATATATTGTCAATCTTTACCCCCATTAATCTATGGCCCATTATGTTATGGAAACTGACCAATCTAAACTAAGAAAG
>JAUWPO010000126.1 GCA_030611505.1 Chloroflexota bacterium | reverse complement strand
GGCGTTGCCGAATACCTTGGTGGATGTATAAGCATAAGCGCCGCCGTCAGCTACTATTTCGACATCAGCTGCAATAACCTTTCCACCTTTTGTAGCTCCCCAGCGGGTTCGAAATATATACTGATGGCGCTTGTGGTGTCCGATGATCGATTCTTCACGGCTCCAAATAATTTTTACAGGGCGCGAGTTTCCACGTTCGTGAAGCTTCCAAGCAGCGAGCGCCAATACAATTTGAACTGACATATCTTCGCGCCCGCCGAAAGCCCCTCCGATAGCAGGATAAATAACGCGCACCCGGTCGAGAGATAAATCTAAGGCATGGGCAATTTGCTCCTGGTCCTTATGAACCCATTGACCACCAACAATTACTGTCACGCGACCTTCTTCATCAATGTATCCTAATCCGGCTTCAGGCTGCAGGAAAGCGTGTTCTTGTGATGGAGTGCGGTACTCCCCTTCTATGATTATGTCTGCCTGTTTGAAGGCCTCCTCTACATCACCTTTACGAATGCGGTATTGGCAAAAAGTGTTTGAATCACGATCGGGGTGGACTAGTGGCGCTCCCTTGTGCATACTTTCGAGCGGATCGGTCACCACGATCAAATCATCGAATTCCACTTCGATTAGATCGCGCCCTTTTGCCGCGATTTCATCCGATTCAGCGATGACGATTGCAACCTGGTCTCCCACGAAACGAACCCGGTCTGTGTACGGCTTGCTGGATCCGGGTCCACATAAAACCGGTTGGTCTGGCATAATGAGACCGTACTCGTTGACTGGTACATCTTTGGCGGTAAAGACAGCCAGCACACCTTCCAATTCTTCGGCTTTTGAAGTTTCAATGGTTTTAATGATAGCGTGGGGTCGGTTGGCAAACAATATTTTCATGTACGCTTGATTCGGTAGATTGATGTCTCCGGGATAGAGGGCTTTTCCGGTAACTTTTGCAATCGCATCGACACGCGAGATTGATTTTCCAATAGATGCCATGGATATTTACTCCGGCTAATATTTATTAATCAGTTTTACGTCCAGAGATTATAACCTGCCAAAAAACGAACAGTTACACTCATTAATCTTTTTTTCGGAATTTTTGCCAGTAGCGCTGAATACCATATGATGACATCCAGGAAGGGTTGGCGGCTTCATATATATCAAGCGTTTTTTGTTCAAGACCGTCGGCAAGGGATCGTTCCCGGGTCCATGTTAAAAACTCTTGGTTCAGTTCATCAAATGAAGGTTCCCCGGGCATAACCGTTTCCATCCATTCCCCAATCTTATCTAAAGCTTCCGAAATGGCATTTAGATGCCATTCCGGATCGCTAAAAATTCCAAAATGTGTGGGTGCAATTCGCCTGAACGTTCCTTTATCAAATTCGGTTTGCAGTTTGCCCAGGCTTTCCTTCCATAATTCCAGGTTGAATTCAGGAGGTGGCATAGGAAGGCGGATATGGCGTAGTCCATGCATCCGGATCGCGCCTATATCACCGCTGAAGCATATATCCTCGAATAAATAAGCGTGATGGTGGTTTGCGTGACCCGGTGTGTCTAATACTTGGAATCGCAGCATATTCACGTCAACGATATCACCATCTTGCAGTATGGATAGTTTGTCCTCAGGCACCGATAGGAACTCGCCCCACAGCTCATCCATTTTATCTCCGTAGATGCGCTCTGCACTTGCAAGAAGTTTCCGTGGGTCAAGCAAATGTGGTGCGCCAATATGGTGAACATGGATGTGTGCACCCTGTTGAGCCAGCCAGCCTGCCGAGCCGGCATGGTCCAGGTGGATGTGTGTGAGTAAAACATCCGTCACATCGTTTATACTGTATCCACATGTTTCTATTTCGGTTGTCAGAGCAGCAATTGTTGATCCTGGTCCAGATTCAATAAGGATCACTCCGTCAGTATGTGGAATCAGGTAACTGGCAATTGCTCCTTGAATACCCAGGAAATTATGGTCAATCGTGAATACCTTGGTTCCTTGTGAATATAAATTGCTTTCCATTTTATTCAATCCATTTCTTGGGATTAATATATCGCTTCACAAGTATACATCGAAATTACCCATAATTTATTTTGTATTTTTGTTCGGAAATTCACCAGAGAACCAACCTATCGAATAGCCGTTTGCTTGACACTCATATGAATATTTGCGATAATCCGGGTTAGCTTTCAATAACGTTAAGTTTACAAAACTGTTAGGTTGGAATTTCGGGTTTTAACATAATATAATTTATTAAGGAGAGGTATGTGTACTGATAATTGTCATTTCTGTTCACTTATCGGACGCTAATCTGGAAAAGAAAATTAATGAACTTCGATTATGAAGTCAAAAAATACCAAGGAGAAAAACACATATGTCACTCGCACAGGTAGTTTACAACATATCAACAGATAACGAATTTGCATCGCAGTGGAACCTGGACCCCGAATCTGCGCTAGCGGATAAAGGCTTACAGATCAGCCGAAAGGAGCAGACATTCCTCACCGCCGGGCTTAAGAACGGACGATTTGGAGACAGCCGCAAAGTGCGCCTGTCCGAATTAGCGTTGGTGCATCGTGGTTGGATGTAGAAAAATTAATATAAAGGAGAAAAACACACATGTCACTCGCACAGGTAGTTTACAACATATCAACAGATAACGAATTTGCATCCCAGTGGAACCTGGATCCCGAATCCGCGCTGGCGGATAAAGGATTACAGATCAGTCGGGAGGAGCAGGCATTCCTCACCGCTGGGCTTAAGAACGGACGATTTGGAGACAGTCGCAAAGTGCGCCTATCCGAATTAGCGTTGGTGCATCGCGGTTGGATGTAAATCATCGATATAGGTGTATTTGATCGGGAATTGCCAGAAAGAATCTGGCGAATAATTGAAGGTATTTGGTTGGGAGCAGGTGCATGGCCTGATTTTATTGAAGCCATGCGTCTGGTCTTGCCGTCAGGTGGTTCAGACAAAGAAGGTCCTGACCGAGAACCAGCCAAGTGGGCACTTTTACCGGGCTTATGTTGCCAGGCTGCGGGTGGAGATGCGCGCTGGGCTGATAGTCTCGCTGCTGCCTGGTTATTGTTTTACATCGCCGCCGACATCATGGACAGTGTAGAGGATCAAGATGAGCCGGATCCATGGTGGCAGGAGTCTGGACCTGGGATGGCAATCAATGTTGCCTCGGGATTGTATTTCAGCGCTTCACAGGTGTTGAATAGCTTATATCAATACGATGCGACTCGATCAGCCGCACCTGATGTTACTAGGAAATTTCTTAATGATTTCCTGATTATGTGCAGCGGTCAGCATCGCGATCTTACCAATCCTGAACCATTGCTGGATCAATACTGGCAAATTGCAGCCGCGAAATCCGGTTATTTTTTTGGCTTAGCATGCCAGGCTGGAGCTAGATTAGGGACAGATGAGTCAAAAAAAATTTCGAGTTATCAGCAGTATGGATATCATTTGGGTATGCTTCTCCAAATACTCGATGATTTGGAGGATTTCTACGGTCTCCAAAGTTCAAGCACTTCTGTAAAGTGGAGGACTCTTAAAAAATCATTGCCTGTAGTTTATGCTTTACAAATGTATTCGGGGTCAAATGAGCGCCAATTACGCCAGTGCTTGAAAGACGCCTCTGGAGATAATAAAGCTGCTGAAGAAGCGATTGCTTTACTGGAAGGAAGTGGGGTGGTCGTTTATCTGATATCTGAAATGGCGCGTCATCGCAGCCTGGCGATAGAGAACTTGGAGCAAGCAAAGCCTCAGCCGGCAGAAGCGGAATTTTTAGAAACATTTGTTAGTGATATTGGTGCGCCTGTGTAATTCCTTTTTATTGTTTCGACCAACATTTTTTGCTTTGAGCCCTGTATAAGGGATCAATCGGGATGTGATTTTTTCTTAATGTGGGTAGAATCCTTTTTAGCTTTACGGGTTCTACATTCATGAATTAAGTAATGGATTAACTTGGGGGGAAAATTAATCGTCCACGCAGTTGTTAAACAATTATGCTAAAATTAATATATGAGCGCTGTCCCTCAGATATTGGAGAAATACACATCCCGCCGCTGGTGGGTTAGTATACCTTTTATCATTGCGCTGGCAGTATTGGGTTTTATCCTCTGGATTGCTATGCGGGTGATTATCTATCCTCACGATGGGATTGTAGACATACACCCGACCGGTCGAATCGGGGCACTCGATCCATCTGGACCTACCGCAGATAAGCTTCAGGTGGATGATGTAATCGTTTCATTCGATGGTGTCCCTTGGGATGAAGCGTTATATTTTTACGTTGGAAAACGGGGTGGTGATACGGTTTTCTTGGTCGTTGACCGTCAGGGTGCAAGTGTACCGGTAGCGATAACATTGGTTGATCCCCCATTTGTAGAAGTTCTGTTCCGGTTGGTACCGCTATTGGTCGCATTAACTTTTTGGGGGGTTGGTGTAGGCGTTCAGACGTTCAAACCTGCCGGTAGTGTAGCAAACATATTCTTCGTATGGTGCCAGATCAGCGCTCTATCATTGGCAAGCGGTGTTGCTTCATATCTGGGTCCACTTTGGGCTGCCGTTCTATTCAATATTCTCTTGTGGGTGATTGGACCGTTATCGGTCCATTTTCATCTCTACTTCCCACAAACATTTCCCCGGAATTGGCGGCATTTCTTACTCGTCCTCTTATATACAATAGCCGTACTGGGTAGTTTGCCATTTGTAATATGGGGATATTTTGAAATCCGTACATTACCGTGGTACTCACTTTACCTTACATCAGTGAGGTTGTTTTTGGCTGTTAATCTTTTAATTGTTGTTGCACTTCTTGTTTACGATTATCGTCTCCCATCTTACCCGGGCGCACGCGGAAGAATCCGCATCGTCGCGCTTGGCGGTGGATTGACCGTAATTCCAATCGTCATGCTGACGATCCTGCCGGATGCCTTACTGCACCAACCGTTTATACCTTATGGTCTCGCGTTCTTATTATTAGGTCTGCTCCCGATTACTTATGGATATTCGATCTACCGGTTTCACTTAATCGAGATAGAGGCGCATGTAAACAGGGGAGCAACATTTATTCTAGTGTATTCGATATTGGCTGGTTTTTATATGGTTGTATACGCTGTATTTCAAATCCTGCTCCCACAAGATGTAGCTATGTCTCCTCTTATCAACACCCTGCTGGTTTTAGTTTTAGCAACTTTTTTTATTCCCATATACCGGCTTGTGCGGAATTTTGTTGACACGATCTTTTATGGTGGTTGGTACGATTATCGTTCAGCGGTGTCTGAAATGACTCGGGGTTTGGAGCAGATCACCGAACTGCGGGCTCTTGCAAAAACGATCAGCGAACGTTTGGTTGAAACGCTCCGTTTAGAAGAGACTTGTGTATTTCTCAGAGATTTGGACGGGGATTTTTCTGTGATCGAGGTCTATACACGTGCTGGTCTAGGGGATTCAAAAATGGTTGCATATCCCGTGCTGCCTCGAACGAGTCTCACATATTTATTGAGAATCGGAGCAATTGAACGAATTTCACTTCGCAAGGCATTATCAGAAGTGACACTAACGCCACAGGAACTGCAACTGCTGAACAGCGAACAGATCAACTTATGGGTTCCGGTTATCGGGCATGGGCTGATCTTAGGATTATTAGCTCTTGGACCTAAACTAGGTGGTGATGTATTCAGCGGGGAGGATTTGGATATCCTGCGTATCCTTGCTCGTCAAATGAGTCCGGTAATCGAAAACATCCATCTGGTTACGCAGTTAAGGCAGCAAACAGCCGAGCTGGAAGACAGAGTAAAGGAACGCACACTTGAATTGCACAATGCCAAAGAAAGGGTGGAGGCAGTTTTAGCCAGCGTTGGGGAAGGGGTCTTTGTCACCGATTTAGAGGACCGCGTGTTAATTGTCAATGAAGCTTTTGAAAGACAATCCGGATATTCGTCTTCAGACATCATCAATAGAAATCACCTGCAATTACTGGAAGGATACAACGACCCTATTTTAATCCACCAAATGCTGTCCACTCTCGCCGGTGGTGAAATTTGGGCTGGAGAATTAGTACACCAACGTAAGGGTGGTGATCCTTACGATATTCAGTTGACCATTGCGCCGGTCCGTGATCTGAGCGCTCAAGTCGTCGGTTACGTTGGCAGCCAGCGAGATATTACCCACCAAAAAGAACTCGATCATTTGAAAGATATGTTCGTGTCTGATGTATCGCATGAATTAAGAACGCCAACCACGAATATACGCCTGTATCTGGAACTCTTGGAGGATGCGCCGCCTGAGAAAACTCCAAAATACTTGTCTGTCATTAATGAACAAAGCCAGTTGTTGACAAAACTCGTTGAAGACATACTTGATCTTTCGCGATTGGCAATTTCAAAGGCCAGGAAAATCGAATTTGAAAAAATGGATTTGAATTTGTTGGCAGAGCAAGTAGTTACGGCACATTTACCTCTTGCTGACGCTACTGGATTGGATCTAATATTTGAACCCTGTCCGGATTTGCCAACAATCTCAGGTGACCAAATTCAAATGTCGCGAGTTATCACTAATTTGGTTTCCAATGCAGTTCGATACACTCAAAAGGGGAACGTCAGCGTACGAACGGATAAATCCGATAGTCAGGTATATTTAGCTGTTCATGATACTGGTATTGGAATTGAATCAGGGGATTTACCGCATATTTTTGAAAGATTCTATCGCGGGCAAGGTGTGAGACAATCCAAGATTCACGGCACAGGACTCGGTCTGTCTATCGTCAAAGAGATCGTTGAACTACATGACGGCAGTATTGAAGTAAATAGTGAATTTGGGAAAGGTTCTACTTTTAAAATACTACTTCCCATCGATGATGAACCATAATTGTATATAGTGATTCTCGAACCTTTTTGAGACGTTACTCCCAACTGCTGGCTTCATCCAAAGTATCCTTCTCCTCCGCAGACAATCGTACACCTACCGCACCAAAGTTATCTTCTAGCTGATCCAATGATCTTGGACCGATTATTGGGCTGGTAATCACAGGATCAGAGAGGAGCCATGCTAACGCAATTTGTGAGACCGAATATCCGGCTTTCTTCTGACCGAGAGCCTCGATTTTTTCCAACAAAGTCCAATTTCGATCATTAAAATAACGCTGTGCGCCCTTCGATCTAGCGCCTTCTGTTGTGGTTCCCTTGTGATATTTACCAGTCAGGAATCCTCCTGCCAGTGGGCTGTAGGGGATTACACCAATGCCGTATTTAAGGCAAACATCTGCCAGTTCGCGCTCAAATTCGGCGCGATGTACTAGGTTGTAATGGGGTTGGATAGAATCAAATCTGGCTAGCCTGTTGCGTTCCGCTTTCCATAAACTTTCGGTCAACCGCCAGGCTGGATAGTTGGAGCATCCGATATATCGCACCTTACCCTGATGGATCATATCATCCAGCG
>JAUWPO010000049.1 GCA_030611505.1 Chloroflexota bacterium | reverse complement strand
GGATCGGTGCTGTCTAAAACGGTGAGACCCAGATATCCTTTTCTGACGCCGTAAGTGTTACGGAAAACTTCGGGAGCCAGACTTGATCCTCCCATGCCCAATAGTAGGGCGTTAGTGTAACCTTCCAACCGCACATTTTCTGCTAAGGATTGCAGGCGCGGCAGATCTTCTAGCATCTTTTCGGTGATGTGCAGCCAGCCCAGACGGTTTGTAATCTCCTCCGGCTCGGGTTTCCAAACAGTGTGGTCGATTGACCAGATACGTGACATGATCTGATCTTCTTCCATTTCGGACAGGGCGGAATCAACTAAACCCTTATATCCAAAAAGATCAGCGCTCATGAGCCCCCATCCAGCGAGAAGTTTTTCCCGCTTTCCGGCAATGCTTGCCATTAAGACCTCAAAGGATTTTGAGAACGCTGCCACACCGTCATCTTGGAGCTTTTGTGTGATGGCGTCGAGATCGATGCCTAACTTGGCGAGCTGTACCAACTGGCTGCGCGCTTCGTCGATATCGGCTTCAAGTGTAGAGGAAACAGTCCCATGATCGAGGAAGGATTGCAGTGTGGCTGGCGGAACTGTGTTGACCGTATCAAGACCGATCAAATTGTCTACATATAGCGTATCAGAATAGCCCGGGTTTTTTGTGCCGGTGCTAGCCCACAAGGGACGCTGGACACGTGCGCCCTGCGAAGCTAATTTTTCCCACCGCTCACCGCTGAAGATTTCCTTGAAGCGAGCATAAGCAATTTTTGCGTTAGCTATGGCAATTTTTCCCTGCAGGCTTGATCCCCCAAGATTTTCAAGTTCGCGGTCTACAGCCGTATCAACCCGGCTGACGAAGAAGGATGCCACCGAAGCGATTTTTGAAACATCACCACCGGAGGCAGCGTATTTTTCCAAGCCGGCGATATAAGCTTGAGCCGTACCTTCATAATGTAAGAGGGAGAAAAGCAGCGTGACGTTGACATTAATCCCTTTGCTGATAGCCGTTTCAATTGCCGGGATGCCTGCCCGGGTTGCTGGTATTTTGATCATTATATTTGGGCGGTCGAGCTCATTGAACAGACGGCTAGCTTCAGCCACCGTGCCATTTGTGTCGTTTGCCAGTGTTGGACTAACTTCCAGGCTGATATATCCATCCTCACCGTTAGATTGATCGTAAACCGGACGCAGAATGTCGGCTGCGCGGCGAATATCCTCTAACGTAAGGGTTTCGTATATCTCTTCAACCGACTTTCCGGCTTCAACCAGAATGTTAAGATCCTGGTCGTAGTCTGCGCTTCCAGCAATAGCCTTTTCGAAAATAGCAGGGTTCGACGTGACCCCGCGCACACCTTGATCGACCAGTTTTTGCAGTTCACCGCTGGTGATGAAAGAACGGCGAATGTAATCAAACCATACCGCCTGACCAAGTTTTGATAATTGTTCTAGATTAGACATGTTTATGCTCCTCAAAAGATAAGTTTAGTCTTGCCACCTGTCAAGACCGTAATATGCAGCACCTAAGAGTGCTGCCTTGCGGTTTAGAATCACGTGCACCGGCATCTTCCTTAAGACGCTTGCAAGACGCCCTTTGTGCAGGAATGCCTGCATGAAGATGCCGCTATCGAGATAAGGCAAAATACGGGGCGGGATTCCCCCACCCAGGTAAACCCCACCCGAGGATAGTACTTTAAGTGCCATGTTCCCGGATTCAGCGCCCAGGATGGACACAAATGTGTCCATCGTCAGACTGCAGAGCTTGCAGGATCGTTTTTTATCCAGAGCAGCCTTTGCGATAATGGGAGTAGGATCCTTCGCCCTTGCTAATTGTTCTGCCAGCCAGTCTGGTTCTTCGGCGTATTTTTCGTCTCTGAGAAAGGCATAGATGTTCGGTATTCCGTTTCCCGAACAAACCCGCTCGCAGCTTACGTGACCAAAGCGATCCAGAAGATATTGATGCAGCTTTAATGCGAGCCGGTTTGTGGGAGCAAAATCCGAATGCCCACCTTCGGAGGCGTACGGGAAGTAGCGCGAGCCATCCCAGGTGAGATAAGCCTCTCCCAGACCGGTCCCCGGCGCGATGACGGCTATGGTTCCACCATGAACTGGCTTACCCGGGTTCAATGTATGCAGGTCCTTCTCCTCAAGCCGTGGAACTGCCGCAGCCATGGCGACCAGGTCATTGAGCAGGTGGACACGGGTGAGGTCAAACGTATCCCGGAGAGAGTCAACCGTCATAGACCAAGAGAGGTTGGTTATGGATGCCTGGTCTTCTACGACGGGACCAGCGACCCCAAGGCTGGCTTGCGTCACTTTAAAATCAAACTGGTAGAGATATTCGGAGATTATAGTCTCAAGGTTGGGGTAATCAGTGCTGCGATATGTCATCTCCGTGAGTGGGACAATAGAACATTTTTCGGCTGAAAACACAGCTAAGTTTACCTTCGTTCCACCGATATCACCTGCGAGTAGCACTGTAACCTCCGTTTTTATTTCTAAGGCAGAAAAGATTTTGCCGGAAAGAATAATAAACCACTTCCTGTGTTATTTTCAAATCCCGGGGTAGATATGCCCAACAATTTAGACGACATAAAGGAAGGTATTATTACGTATTAAAAAATGTTGATACTGTAGATTACCTAATATTATTCCGTTTCTAACCAGGCTCGCAGCACTTCTGCCACGCTCCACGCTTGGGCGATGCATCCGCGCGGCGTAAATGGTGGATCGCCGTCGAAAATTTCGCTGATTGTACCCAAGCCATGGTCTGCCATGTTGTATATCAGCGGCTGCAGAAAAGAGCGCGCCAGTTGACGGTCTTTGTATACACGCAGGTGGGCGCTGACGAATGGTCCAATCAACCAACCCCAGACTGTACCCTGGTGGTAAACGCTATCGCGCTGCTGGGAATCGCCGCCGTAATGACCGGCGTACAAAGGGTCCTGGGGAGCCAAACTTCGCAGTCCGTGGGATGTAAGCAGGTGACGGGCAGTAGCATCTATCACTGCTTTTTGCTGGACCATATCGAGCGGGCTGTGGGTCAATGAAACTGCCAGGATCTGGTTGGGGCGCAGGCTGTCGTCGCTACCGTTTGGACCATCGATTACGTCGTAGCAGCAGTTCCCAACCGGGTTCCAAAATCGGGCGAAACCGGATTGAGTGCGGTCGCCAAGTTCCTCGTAAGGTTTGCTTGGTTCGCCAAGGTGGCGGGCAAAATCCGACATGCTGCGTAATGCGTTGTACCACAGCGCATTTACTTCCACTTGTTTGCCGGTGCGCGGCGTGACCACCCAGTCGTCCACTTTGGCGTCCATCCAGGTTAGCTGTACACCAGGTTGACCGGCGAACAGTAAGCCGTCATCGTGGTCGACGTAAATCTGGTAACGCGTGCCGCGCTGGTGCCAGGTGATGATGTCCACTAAAACGGGGAAGAGCGCTTTCAGAAATTCACCGTCGCCGGTGGCCGCGTGGTACGCACGAACGGCCTCGAAATACCACAGGGTTGCGTCTGCGGTGTTGTATTCGGGTGTCTCGCCGGTAAACGTGAAGCGGTTTGGCAGCATACCCTGATCTACAAAGCGGGAGAAAGTGAGTAGAATGGAGCGAGCTATCTCGTGCCTGCCGGTGGAAAGGGCTAAACCAGGCAGGCTGATCATCGTATCGCGGCCCCAGTCACCAAACCAGGGATAGCCAGCGATGATCGAATGACCGGCTGTATTACTAACAGACGAGGTTCCAGCCTCAGTTGGTATATGTTCACTAGATTCGTTAATAGCCGCGCGCTGGACGATGAACTGGTCAGCCGCCAGCAGAAGCCGCTCAGTTATTTCATCCACCGGATAGGAACTGTAACTCGTATGTTGGCTGGCTCTCTCGAATGAGGCGATTAAATAATCTTCATGTTGTCGCCGTTCAGTATAGGCTTTTGATCCATCAAGCCCGGTGTCCGGGTTTGTGGTGGCGATTATGGTTACAGATTCGCCGGGCATCAATGTCGCACGGAATTCGCCGGCATTGAGGTGATCTTCGATGCCTTCAAAACCGCGATATTGTTCGGCGCTCAGTGCGAAATCCCGGAACCATTCATCTTTGGGGGTAATTTCAGTCTGTTGACTCAACAGGTAGAAGGGGATCCCGTCTTTGAAAGCTTGAAATCTCAGCCCACCTGGTACAGGGTCGATCTCCCAATCCCAACTGCCTTGAGTGGAACCATGGAAATCGCGGTAGTTGACCTGGACTTTGGCAGTTAGGGTGAGAGGAGCGCTGCCCTGGCTCAGTTGATAGCGAACGTATGTGGTATTTTCTCCGGTACCCATCCACACCCGTTTCTCAAGCTGGCTGTCAGCATAGGTGAAAGTCCATACGGGCGTTGTGCCTTCGAGATGGAAACGTTCAATATAATGGAAGCCTTGTGGTTCTAGAGCTCCATCTGCCCAGCGATTGGTATACAACGGATAACTAATGTCTTGGTAAAACGCCGTTTCATCGAACTTGGTCACCAACAATTTCCTTGCCAGCGGCGGCTGCAGCGCTGCGATCAAGAGCCCGTGATAGCGGCGTGTCAGTAAGCCGGCAATAGTACCGCAGGCAAAACCACCTATCCCGTTCGTCACCAACCACTCTCGGGATGCTGCGTTGGTCAGGTTTCCACAAATCGGGCGACCAAAATCGAGTTTCATCCAGCATCCTGGATCATTTTTGCGACCAGAGAAGTCCAACCGGTCTGGTGGCTGGCTCCAAGTCCGGTCCCATTATTTCCGTGGAAATATTCAAAAAATAATATATTGTCCCGCCAATGTGGATCGCGTTGGAAGTATTCCTCTCCACCGAATACTGGACGGTGACCACCGCTGCTTTCGTCACGTAAAAAAATACTTGCAAGTCTACGGCACAAATCATCTGCCGCCTCGTTTAATGTAAGCGATCTATCTGATCCTTGAGGTACTTGCACTTTGAGTGTATCGCCGTAGTGATGTCCATATTGGCGCAGAGCTTCAATTACCATGTAGTTGACTGGGAACCAGATTGGACCACGCCAGTTGGAGTTACCGCCAAACAAGCCGTGGCTGGATTCGGCAGGTTCGTAGCCCACGGTTTGAGTATGTCCATCCAATCGTAACTCGTAAGGGTGTTTAAGATGGAACCGGGAGAGTGACCTGAGCCCGTAATCGGACAGGAACTCAGTTGGATCAAAAACGCGCTCCAGGACGCGCGTCAGGTTTTCCCGGTTCAAGATTGACAGTTGGAAATGACCATGAGCACCTGGCTCAGTCAATGAAGCGACGTTCTTCACCAGATCTGGACGGTAGTTGATGAACCAATCCACACGTCGCTTGAAGCGTGGCAGGTTCTCCAGCGAATCCGGTTCTATTGTCGTGGTGGCTAAAAGCGGTATCAACCCTACAAAGGAACGGATTTTCAGCGGTATGATTCGCCTATCTGAGGTATGCAGCGCATCATAGAAGAATCCATCCTCTTCGTCCCAAAGGCTCATCCCTTGACAGCCCATATCGTAAAAAGCGCTGACGATATATATAAAATGTTCGAAAAACTTGGTGGCAACATCCTCATAAGCCGGACGAGTACGGGCGAGTTCTAGTGCTATGTTGAGCATATTGAGACAGTACATTGCCATCCAGGCAGTTCCATCGGCTTGATCCAAATACTCCCCTGAGAGTAATGGCTTGCTGCGATCGAAAACGCCGATGTTATCCAGACCCAGAAAACCCCCCTGGAAGACATTATTACCGTCTTGGTCTTTGCGGTTGACCCACCATGTGAAGTTCAGAAGCAGTTTGTGAAAAACCTTTTCTAAAAAATCTGTGTCTTGGCGCTTATTCAAGTTGCGATCGATACGATAGACCTGCAGCGCAGCCCAGGCGTGTACCGGTGGATTTGTGTCACCGAAAGCCCATTCATAAGCTGGTAATTGCCCGTTGGGGTGCATGTACCATTCGCGCAAGAGCAGGATAAGCTGGCGTTTAGCCCATTCAGGGTCAACCATCGCTAATGGGATTGTGTGAAATGCCAGATCCCAGGCAGCAAACCAGGGGTATTCCCACTTGTCGGGCATTGATAGCACATCCAGGTTATAAAGCTGCTTCCAGTCTGAGTTGCGCCCGTCTAAACGCGCTGCTGGCGGTGTCGGTTGTTCGGGATCTCCTTGCAGCCATAGTTCGACACTGTAGTGGTAGAACTGTTTACTCCACAATAACCCGGCTAACGCCTGTCGCTGGACCCGGCGCTCGTCCTCACTCAGAATTGGGTTCTGTACAGCAGTATAAAATTCGTCCGCTTCCCTTATGCGCAGTTCGAAAATATTATCAAAATCAGCAAATGGGTTTGCGTATGGGAGATTGCTGAAACGAACTTCTACAGACAGGGTCTCACCGGGAGCAAGTGTGGTTTGGTAATGAGCCGCGGCTTTGCTGCCCTTTTGACCTGGATTTACCCGGCTTGATAGCCCGCTAACCACGGCTTCGTGGATGCCGTCTTTGACATAATGACCGGCGTTTGGCGTCCCGAATAGCCTTTCCATGTTTGTTTCGTTTTCGGTGAATAGAAGGGTAGCCTCAAGCCGATCCGCCTGCTGGGATGAAGGCGACTTTCCTTTTGAGTGAAAACCAGAAAGGTAACACCACCTGTCCCCCAGATGCCGGGATTGGGTGTGTGTGATTAGGACATCTCGCCGCGTATCCTCAACCACTTGGATTGCCGGGCGGGTCGGATTGTAGCCCCACGACCAGGTGTTGCGGTACCAGAGATGCGGCAATATATGGATTGGAGCCGGGTTGGAGGCGCGATTAATAGCAGTAATACGGCACAGGATATCTTCCTGGTCAGCTTTTGCGTATTCAATAAAAACATCGAAGTATTGGTTCTGTGCAAACGCATCCCTCAGCGCCTCGATAAGCTCAAATTCGGGGGCTTTCCTCCCTCTGCGTTGATTTTCCTCTACGAGCAGGGAGTAAGGAAATTCGACCTGAGGGTACTTGTAAAGCATTTTCATATACGAGTGGGTGGGTGTTCCGTCCAGGTAGAAGTAATATTCCTTGACATCCTCACCGTGGTTGCCCTCAAGACCTGTCAGACCGAAAAGCCGCTCCTTAAGGATAGGGTCGTGTTCGTTCCACAGAGCGACAGCAAGGCAAATATTTTGGAACCTGTTGCAAAACCCACCCAATCCGTCTTCGTTCCAACGGTAAGTGCGACTGCGAGCGTGGTCGTGCGGGAAGTAATCCCAGGCAGTCCCGTCTGGGCTGTAATCTTCACGCACAGTCCCCCAGGAGCGTTCACTGAGGTAAGGTCCCCAGTTTTTCCAGTCAGCTAGCCGGGCTTCAGAATCTGCTAACCTTTGATGTTCGGCAGTTTTGCTGTGTTTTTTTCCCATCGTATCATTATACCCTTGTGCTTAGGTATAAGTAGAGACGGGATTATTGTGAATGCTCGAAAGGATTAGCCGGATTTCTTCACAATTCTCCCGTGGTGAACTGGCATTAATTTTTTGTTAGAATCATTTCCAGCTCTGTCTTGCTATACCGTCCAAAGATTGCCACGCACTATCCCGCATGGTAGAATGCATAGTGTAAAAAGCAACGATAAAATTGTTTCGCCAGGTCAAAGAAGAAATCAAATCGAGGCAAAAATTCGTTCTGGTACGGTTAATGGTTAAGAGTTTAGAGTTTACGTTTTAATTAGAGCAATGGAGGTGTAGCTATGGAGCAAGAGGTTGCTTCCATCACAGTGAAGAAAGGCTTGGCGCAAATGTTGAAAGGCGGTGTGATCATGGATGTGGTCACTCCGGAACATGCCCGCATTGCCGAGGATGCTGGGGCAGTGGCAGTGATGGCTTTGGAGCGCGTGCCGGCAGACATCCGTGCCCACGGTGGTGTAGCCCGTATGAGTGATCCAGAGATTATATTGCAGATCATGGATGCTGTTTCGATTCCGGTGATGGCTAAGTGCCGCATTGGACATTTTGTCGAAGCACAGATCTTGCAGGCGATTGGTGTGGATTATCTTGACGAATCCGAGGTACTGACTCCTGCTGACGAAGAACATCACATATACAAGCATGATTTTAAGGTGCCGTTTGTTTGTGGCTGCCGCAACCTGGGGGAGGCTTTACGTAGAATTGGCGAGGGCGCATCTATGATCCGCACTAAGGGGGAGGCGGGGACTGGTGATATTGTGGAAGCGGTGCGCCATGCCCGCGCTGTCTTGGGAGAGATTCGCCGCCTGCAGAATATGCCGGTTGAGGAAGTGATGGCTTTTTCCAAAGAGATTGGTGCGCCTTATCAAGTTGTTTTAGAAACACGTGAGCTTGGTCGTCTTCCCGTGGTGAATTTCGCAGCTGGCGGTATCGCCACTCCGGCGGATGCTGCCTTGATGATGCAGTTAGGTGTTGATGGTGTTTTCGTCGGTTCGGGTATTTTCTTATCGGGTAATCCAGCAAAGAGGGCGGAGGCGATCGTCAAAGCTACCACGCATTACAATGATCCATATATCTTGGCTGAGGTAAGCAGAGACTTGGGCGAAGCGATGGTCGGACGGCAGGTTTCAGCCATCCCGGAATCTGAACTGATTGCCGATCGCGGCTGGTAGGTTAAGAAACACGAATATTATCAGCCTAAACCGAATAATAATTCGTATACCGAAGGTGTTGTAGGAGAGTTTTAGAGAGGTAAAACCAATTCTGGATTTTATGAAGATAGGGGTTCTTGCGCTTCAAGGTGATTTCGCTGAACACATCTCCGTGTTAGAAGGGATCGGTGTTGAAGCAGTTGAAGTACGTTTGCCAGAGCAGTTGCAGGGGTTGGACGGCGTAATCATCCCCGGCGGCGAGTCAACGACAATCGGAAAGCTGGCGACGGCTTATAACTTGATGGAACCCCTGCGCCTGTTCGGAAGCGAAAAAGCTATTTGGGGTACCTGCGCTGGAGCGATTCTGCTGTCCAGCGACATTCATTCCCATCAGCCCTTGTTAGGGCTGATGGATAGCACAGTGAAACGCAATGCTTTTGGAAGGCAGGTTGCCAGCTTTGAGGCTGAACTGGATGTACCTGCGCTGAAATCATCCGGACTTGGTGAGCAGCCTTATCATGCAATTTTCATTCGTGCACCTTTGATCGAGTCGCTTGGAAAAGAGGCGCGCTCTCTGGCGCAGCTGCCAGATGGATGGATCGTGGCTGTTGAACAAGGGCGTTTACTGGCGACTTCATTCCATCCGGAATTATCTACCGATGACCGGTTTCACCGTTATTTCCTCTCTCTGGTGAGCAGGTAGTGTATATGAAAGTTCGACCGTTTGAATGGCGGGACCTACTAATCTTGCATCGTCATCGTCATCAAAGTGTTTTCCTGGATAGCGCTCTGGTGCTGACGCGGGGTTCATTATTGGTTCCAGGAGCTTTGCTTTCTTACCTGGCACCCACGATGGGTGTGTTTACTTATGTTAGCAATGGTGGCTCGCAAGAAGACCCACTACTTATTGGTCAAGTTATTCATACTCAAGGATCACAGTTTGCTCATCTAACATTTCTAACTCCTGAAGCAGCTCTCAGGGCGCCGATGGTTTCAAGGTTGTTAGAACACCTGGTCATCCTTTCTGGTGAGCGAGGTGCACAGCGCGTAATCGCGGATGTAGACGAACAGACAGCCGCTTTTGATGCACTACAGGGGGAGCATTTTGCATTTTATTCCCGCCAGCGAATTTGGAGGTTCCACGATCATCCAGAAAGGGAATCTAAACCCTCTGCCTGGCGTACTGCAATAAGTAGGGATTCCATAGCAATACGATCCCTTTACAAAAACCTGGTTCCAGGATTGGTGCAGCAGGTGGAGCCATATGCCGCATACAACCCCCGGGGATTGGTTCTTTATCAAGAAGCAGAACTGTTAGCCTACGTAGAATTGAAATATGGTCTTCGCGGCATTTGGGCTAAGCCATTTGTCCATCCAGGCGCTGATGGTATCCCAGTTCATTTTTTAAACCTTCTGCATAAAATCCCAAACCGGTTTGGTCGACCAGTATATATTTGTGTGCGCTCATACCAGTCATGGTTGGAACCTACCTTGGAAGAATTGGGTGCTGAGGCGGGTCCGCGGCAAGCATTAATGTGCAGACATATGGCAATCGTTCAAAAGGCTGAAATTAGAAATGCAACACCAACCCTGGAGAGAGGGCATGCTGAAGTTACGTCTCCGATTACACGCCTGAAAAGCAATTAATGACTTATGGACCAATTTAAGATCACGGATGATTTACAGGCCTTACTTGCATTATTATCCCCCGACATCATTCAGGCGGTGGAAGAAGCCAACAACAGTGACAATCTATTGGAGATTGTCATGGACCTGGGACGATTGCCTACCGCGCGCTTCATAGACAAGGAAGTAGAGCTCAGCAAATCTGGGGTCACACACGTCGACATCAATTATGTCGTAGAAAGGATTGGTGACTTTGATTCAGACAACCGGGCTGGTATAGAACGTACCCTGCACCGCGTTTCTGCCATCAGGAACCGGCGCGGTCATATCGTGGGTTTGACCAGCAGGGTTGGACGGGCGGTTTATGGTACCACCGACATCATAAAAGATTTGATCGAGGGAGGCAAAAGCTTACTGATCCTGGGGCGTCCCGGAGTAGGGAAAACAACCATGCTGCGTGAAGCGGCGCGAATATTGGCGGAGAAAAAGAGGGTTGTGATTGTAGATACGTCGAACGAGATCGGCGGTGATGGTGATGTACCACACCCGGCGGTTGGACGGGCTCGCCGCATGCAGGTGTCGACGCCTTCCCAGCAGCACGAAGTGATGATCGAAGCTGTTGAGAACCACAATCCGGAGGTGATCGTCATTGACGAAATTGGGCGAGAATTGGAAGCCACAGCAGCACGAACAATTGCTGAGCGTGGTGTTCAATTGATTGGCACTGCCCACGGCAACACATTGGACAATTTACTGCTGAACCCAACACTATCTGATCTTGTGGGTGGGATCGAATCAGTTACTTTGTCGGATGAAGAAGCCCGCCGTCGCGGGACGCAGAAAACTGTCCTGGAGCGTCGCTCGCCCCCCACATTTGATGTGTTGATCGAAATTCAGAGCCGCGACCGACTGGCGGTGCATTCAGATGTCGCTGCTGCCGTTGATGCGCTGCTGCGTGGATATCCCTTACCACCAGAAGTACGCTCACGAATAGACGGTGAGATTCGCGTAGAGAAAGCACCTTCACCGGTCAATAGGTTAGGACGTTCGCAGCAGGGTCTTCGCCGGCAGCGCAGTGAAGGTTTCCAGACGAGCGGTTTCCCGCAGGGGAGAGGAGGAGATCCGGAACAGAAAAATGGTAGCTTAAAGGACAAGAATAAGGCTGACGGGGATACGTCAATGTTGCGCACGATAAGTATATTTGCATATGGTGTCGCGCGAAACCGCCTGATGCAAGCGATCAAACATCTTGGAGTTCCAGCCATAGTTGTAAACGAATTTGGAGAGGCCGACGTATTGGTGACATTACGTTCTTATTACCGCAAGCGGCAGCGCCCAATTAAAGATGCTGAGAGAAGCAACATGCCGATTTATGTGCTGCGTGCCAATACAATTAACCAAATGCAGAAATTTCTCAGCGATTTATTCAATTTAATCTCCGATTTTAATGATGATTCCGGTCGAGACGTAGTTCTTCAAGAAACCCACGCTGCAATAAATGCCGTTATAAATGGGGAACGTTGGGTGGAGTTGCAGCCGGCTAAATCCACCATCCGGCGCTTACAGCACCAGATGGCTCGGAATGCTAATCTTGTATCGCACTCTTATGGAAAAGACCCAAACAGACGCGTGCGCATCTTCAGGCAGTCCTAGCGGAACCTTTTTGAGATTATTTACTAATAAGGACACCCTATCGTGCTTACCATACGAAAACGATTAGAAATCAATAAAACTGTTAATGTTCATCACATTTGAAGGACCCGACGGAAGCGGTAAAACCTACCAGCTAGCTATCTTCGCCGATTATCTCAAAGATAAAGGTTACCCGGTTCTGACGACGCGTGAACCAGGAGGCACTTCGATTGGCGATCAAATTCGTGATGTCCTGCATGACATGAACAATACGGAAATGCGCCCGCACACGGAGATATTACTCTATCAGGCCTCACGAGCCCAGTTGGTAGAACAGGTCATCGTTCCACATCTTAAAAGTGGGGGAATCATTTTATGTGACCGTTATGCTGATTCTACTTTAGCCTATCAGGGTTACGGTCACCAGTTAAACCTTAAAAAGTTGGCGGCTTTGATTGATTTTGCAACGAGAGGATTAACACCAGATTTGAGTCTGCTTCTTGATGTGGATGTCGGAGAAGGACTGCGGCGACGTGCCAGAGGTGGGGAATGGAACCGGTTGGATGCTTATGACCTTGATTTTCATCAGCGTGTACGTAAAGGGTATCACGAATTAGTTCGCCAGGAACCTCAGCGTTGGGTTGTAATTGACGCCGGACAGCCGCCTGAAAGGGTACAGGCAGATATCCGGAAGTTTGTCATGGAGCGGTTGGCAAAAAGCGGTTAAAAACCAAGACCATCCATGGCATCTCCCCCCATACCACCAGCCTCACCTCCCAGGTCTGGAACAGCTTCCTCAATCTCTTCCGGGGACTGTCCGGATTCCAGCCGATCGATTACTTCGTCAAATTCTGGTCCCATATCCTCTCCCATTTCGCGACTCATTTTGCGCATCATTTGTCCCATGGCTTGCGGATCATCTTCCAGTCCTGCCAGTGCACTGGGATCAGCCAGGTCTTCCATGCGGCTTTCTTCCGAGCGGGCGAATCTCACTCTTCCGATCAGCCTTTGCACGTTCTTGCTGCTGCAATTGGGGCAATCTACGGGATGCGTCCCATATTCATCATACGTTAAATATACTTCGAACCGCTTTTGGCATTCCATACATATATATTGGTAATTGGGCATTTATTATCTCCAGTGCAAAGTAAGATGCTGCAAGATTTTAGCAAACTAACCGTGTTTGTATCTTGAGATGATTGAGAGTCAGACGAACAGATTTTTTCTTTAACGGATAGTTCATTTGATATCCTTCAAACCTAAATTATAATCAAAGGACGAGTACCTGTAAAACGGGGTTTGCTTATCAATTGTTTCGAATCTTGAACATAGAGCCGTTTTGGGTAATATAACAGAAAATACCTGGAATTGTTAGAAGAGGTGGTTGTGACAGATCCATTTGCAATTAAGAACGGGCGAGGAGAACCCTTGCTAATCGTTATTTCTGGACCATCGGGAGTAGGGAAGGACTCGGTGATACTGCGCATGAAAGAGCGCAATCTGCCTTTCCGTTTCGTGGTCACCGCAACGACGCGCCCGCCTCGTGAAAGCGAACAACATGGCAAGGACTATTTTTTTGTTTCGCACGATGAGTTCGCTGAAATGATTGAAAATGACGAATTGCTGGAATATGCCATCGTTTATAACGATTACAAAGGAATCCCAAAGGAGCAAGTACGCCGGGCGCTTGCCAGCGGTGAGGATGTAGTCATGCGGGTTGATGTACATGGGGCAGCCACAGTTCGCGATTTGTGCTCGGATGCGCTGTTGCTTTTCCTGACAACTCGGGACGAATCGGAAATGATTAACCGCTTAAAAGCTCGCAAGAGCGAGACTCCTGAAGGACTGAATCTAAGGATCGCGACTGCGCGTAAGGAATTGGAGCGCGTTGCAGAGTTTGACTATATGGTTGTAAACCGGGAATTTCAATTGGATGAAACCGTGGATATGATACTGGCAATTGTACGTTCAGAGCACTCTCGAGTGCACCCGAGAAAGGTGAGCTTGTGAAGATAGAATCCCCTCCCCCATATGAAAAAGCCTCGAATTCTTATCAAGAGCCAAACAAGAATAGTGACTCAAGTAAAATTCCTTCTGGGCGCCGGATGCGAATTAAGTTGACGAGTGAAGTGCCTATTGTTGTTTACACCTTGATGGGAATCACCGTTGTGGTGTTCTTATTACAGCAGGCGAGCCTGGCTCTATTGAACGGTGCGGACTTGCCTGCTATGGCAGGGATGAAAGTCAATGAATTAATATTGGGGGGCCAAATCTGGCGTCTGATAACGCCAATGTTCTTGCACGGGTCAATCTTACACCTTGGTTTTAACATGTATGCGCTGTACATCTTTGGACCTGGTCTTGAGCGCAATTACGGGCACGCACGTTTTCTTGCCCTTCTTCTTCTGTCTGGATTTGCTGGCAATGTTTTCTCGTTTCTATTCACATCCTCGCCATCACTCGGGTCGTCTACAGCAATTTTTGGTTTATTAGGAGCTGAAGGTGTGTTTTTATACCAGAACAGAAAAATCTATGGAGCCGTTGGTCAGAGGGCATTGATCAACATTTTAGTTATTGCAGGAATAAACCTGGTTATTGGGCTTTCGCCGGGTATTGATAACTGGGGACACGTAGGCGGATTGATCGGAGGAACCCTCTTTGCCTGGTACGCAGGTCCTGTATTGCGGGTTGAAGGCGTTTATCCATACCACAGCTTAGTTGACGAACGACAAAACGGCGACGTATGGCGGGCTGGTTTGAGCGTCTGGTTGTTGTTTGGTCTGTTGGCAGCAACGACAATTATCCTGAGCACGCGCTGACAGCCAATTTCACAGTTAGAACTCTAAGCGTTCCTTTTTTGGATCTATTACATACGGCACTTGTGTGTGACCCGATAATACCTATCTGGTTCATCGCAATTAAATTAAACCTGAACGATATGTTAATTATCAATAAGCCAGGAGTCCCTCATGAATGTAGCTCATGCTGGCTGTATATAAAAAAACCCGGGCACACCCGGGTTTAAATAATGGGTAGAGGCTTCACTCAGTTATAGTTCGGTAAAACCGAGGTCGTCGT
>JAUWPO010000173.1 GCA_030611505.1 Chloroflexota bacterium | reverse complement strand
AACCACTCGGACGGGGATATACTGGTTTTTATGGACGGCGACGGTGCAGATAACCCCAGCCAGATTCCCGCATTAATCAATCCCATCCTGACCGGTCAAGCTGATATGGTACTCGGATCACGATTGGCTGGCTATATCACCCCGGGAGCTATGCCCTGGCACCAGCGGGTGGGGAACCAGCTCTCCGCCAAGTTAATTCACCTGCTGTACGAACTTCCCATCACAGACCTGAGCCCTTTCCGGGCTGTTAAGCGCGAAAAACTGCTCACGCTGGATCTCAAAGATATGACCTACGGCTGGCCCACCGAAATGATCGTTAAAGCCGCTCGTCAGGAATGGCGTATCCTTGAAATCCCCGTCAACCACCGGTCTCGTATCGGCGGCAAATCAAAAATCAGCGGTACGTTCCGGGGGACGGTTCTTGCGACACTTCACATCCTGAGCACAATCATACACTATTCGAGATAACAACGAACTCCCACACAAATTTATTTATTCTTGACTTCAGATCTAACATCATGAACGACACATCCCTGGTCATAATGGCCAAAAAGCCTATCGTTGGCTCCACTAAAACCCGGCTCTGCCCGCCGCTTTTACCCCACCAGGCCAGCGCGCTTTACGAGGCACTTTTATTGGACACCATCGCTTTAGGGACAGAATTGAAAGGAGTCGACCTGGCAATCGCCGTAACACCGTATGACTCCAGCGATTATTTTCAAACGGTCGCTCCGCCGGAAGCATTGCTGCTCCCCGTCGAATGCCCGGATATCGGCTCCTGCTTGAGCCAGGTGCTGGAAAAACTTATCGGTAAAGGCTACAAGAAAGCCTTCGCTATAAACTCGGATGGTCCTTCTCTGCCTCCAGACTACCTTCACCAGGCTGTCCATTCCCTGGACGATTACGA
The DNA here is from genome assembly GCA_030611505.1 of Chloroflexota bacterium. Taxonomy (GTDB): domain Bacteria; phylum Chloroflexota; class Anaerolineae; order Anaerolineales; family UBA4823; genus JAUWPO01. Next base: position 3,209 of record JAUWPO010000173.1, on the reverse strand, counting down.
TCTCGTCCTGGGTCCCAGTGAAGACGGCGGTTACTACCTGGTCGGTGTCAAACGACACCAGCCAGATGTATTCATTGGAATCACCTGGAGCACCTCACAGGTGCTGTCACAGACATTATCCAAAGCTTCAGATCTGGGACTGCAGGTTGCACTGCTGCCGGAATGGTACGACATCGATACATGGGAAGATTTTGTGCGCCTGGAAGCTGAATTGGAGCACCTGCCGCCTGATAGATTGAATTATACTCGCAGGTTCGTAGAGAGATTCTCTTTAAAAACCCGGCAACCATGAGCCGCTATCAAACAAGTTTTTTCTCGAGATTGGGCGGTCCATCATTTCTTGCGGGTGTGGTTTTGGCTGTCTGCTTTGCAGCCTACATCCCGCTGCCCAGCCTGAGGGGATCCTATGTAGTTTCTTTTTTGGCTTACTTCCTGATTGCGGCTGCTGCTTACGTATTGGCGGTGGCGCGCATCGACCGCGACCGCCTTCCATTGACGGCAATCTGGGTGTTTGCAATCTTGTTTCGCCTTTTCCTGCTGGGAACCGATCCCACACTCTCGGACGACGTTTACCGCTATATTTGGGACGGTCATTTGCTTAATCAGGGGATTAACCCTTTCTCCCTGCCAGTTAGTTCCCCGTTACTAGATCAATACGACACTCTCCTTCGGGGTTTGGTCAATCACGACTGGATGGCATCGCCGTATTTGCCTGTCAGTCAATTCTTTTTTGCCCTCGTGAACCGGGTCGCACCGCAGAGCATACTGGCTTTCCAGGTTGGCGCTGTAATCTTTGATTTATCAACCGGCTGGCTGGTATTCGATATCCTGAGGATGCTCGGATTATCTCGCAACAAGGCTCTCATTTACTTGTGGAATCCCCTTGTAATCGTCGAATTTGCTCACGGCGCCCATATTGATGCGCTGATGATTTTCCTGATGATGGCGGCATTCTGGTTCCTGGTGCGCTCCAAACCGGGGCAGCCTGGAAGAGACAGGGAGTGCTACTTTTCTGCATTTGCTCTAGCTGGCTCAACATTGACCAAGGCTATCCCTGCCTTGCTGGTGCCGCTTTTTGTACGCAGATGGGGGTGGCGTCGTCTAATCGTCTATTTTGCCCTGCTGTTGAGCCTGAGCGCCCTCTTCGCCGCTGGTGCTGGATGGGGACTCAGCGGACCCCTCGACGGCAGAGGGCTTTTTGGCGCCCTACGGATCTACTCTAGCTACTGGAACTACAACAGCGGGATTTACCACTGGTTTGAAGTATTGATATTGGGCAGCCAGACAGCCAGCGCTACATCTGGGGAAATGGTAGGAGACACACCTATACTTTTCGCAAAACTGTTCACCATAGCATTAACAGCGCTGATATCGTTAGCCAGCGGGGTTTGGGCCTGGAAACTCGATGACCCAGAAAAAGCCGACTTTAACTTGCGCAGCGTTTACCTTCTGCGCCTGACCGCTATCCCGATAGGGGCTTATTTATTGTTAACTACCACTGTACACCCCTGGTATGTGACACTCATCGTACCTTTACTGCCTTTCCTGTACCCCGTTCAAGATGAAACTAACCTCACAGGACGATTCGTGTGGCCCTGGATATATTTTTCCATTGCCGTTACATTTTCTTACCTGACCTATATCGACCCGCAGAATCTGCGTGAGTATCCCCTTGTCAGGCTCCTTGAATACCTTCCCCTATACCTGCTGTTCATTTGGGCATCCATGCCGTTATTCCATCACAGATTGGGTCGGATCTTTGCTACAGGGAACCTTTGGGAACGGATAAAACGCAGATAATTGCCCGACTATGCCCCTAAAAACGTGAAAGTTGTTGCTACCAGACAATATTTGTATTTGATACAATATTATGTCAATTTTACTCTAAAATATCGTAATACACTACCTCAACTCACGAACAGCACTAACAACGAACTACCAGTACATGCGCAGCACTGACCAAAAATTTTTGCTCAAAGCATCGGGTATGCAATCTCATCGTGGGGCTTCAATGCAATCTTCCAACCAGATTAGTAGAGTATAATGGTCGTTATGGTCTTGTTATTTGAAGTACAAAATTTTTCGTGTCGGGAGACGAAAGAATACAAACTTGAAGGGCGTCTATATTAAGTGGATTTGGTGTTATAAAACTCGATAAAGACCATCGCAGCCCGGAATCAATAACAAAAAAACAAATTCGGAGGATAACATTTATCATGAGCACATTACAATCATTAAAGCACCCCCAGGTGCCACTGTTTTGGATCGCTTTGCTGCGTATAATGCTGGGCGTGATGTTCTTGACCACCTGGTTGAGCAATCTCTCCAAGGGGTTTTACACACCTGAGGGTCTGCTGTTCTTTTTCAGCGAAGTTTTTCCTCAATCACAAAACGCGCTCACCTGGTATGCCGCCTTCATCGAAGGCGTAATCCTGCCGATGAGTGGCACCTTCGCACCGTTCCAATTGGTAGCCGAGTTTTTGTTAGGACTCTTCTTGCTGGTCGGTTTTCTTACCCCATTTACCAGCGTGGCGGCTGCATTTTTTATAACTAATACCTTCCTTGCCACATTCGGTCATGATTGGCCCTGGAGCTACGTGATGATATTGGGGATTCTGGGGGTCTTATTTTTCACCAAAGCGGGACGCAGCTTGGGCATTGACACCAGACTGGCGAAAAACCGCTCCAAACCACCCATTCCATATCTCTGGTAATTATCCTGGTCATGGAAATACCCACTTGGACATTGGTCCTGCTTGAAATTATTTATGGTCTGATTGTTATTGCTCTGGCGATTTACGGTTTCAACACTCTTTTCCTGACATGGATGAGGATGCGTCAAACGAAATCAATCAATAAACTGCACGCAAATCATGGGGATGACCTGCCGCGAGTCACAATCCAACTGCCTGTGTACAATGAGCGCTACGTCGTTAAACGGCTTATAGACTCCGCCGCAGGGCTGGATTATCCGAAAAAACTGCTCGAAATCCAGGTTTTGGATGATTCCGACGATATCACTTCAGATATCGTCTCTCAAGTTGTAACCTACCATCGAAATCTAGGGGTAGACATCAAGCATATCCAACGCTCTAACAGGGTGGGTTACAAAAGCGGAGCTTTGGCTCACGGCATGCTAAACGCTCGGGGAGAATTCATCGCCATATTTGACGCCGACTTCATTCCAAACCCCGATTTTCTCCAGGCAA
>JAUWPO010000108.1 GCA_030611505.1 Chloroflexota bacterium | reverse complement strand
GCAATATAGAACATTGCTTCGGCAGTAAGAGCGTCGATCAAAGCATCTCTGCTCCCCTGGTTTCTTTACTTCATTTGAACATCTTGGATCTATTCTGGCGTTCAGGTTCGATTGGCAGAGCGCTGCGGCGATCCCGGCGCGCTAACTGATCGGGCGAAAAGAAATCCAGCCACTCGCTGGGAGCGTCCTTGGTTTCAGCGCCGTGGGGTGTGTGGCGCGACCGCACCCGGCAGAGTACCGGGGTGTTGATCGCTTCTCCAGCGATGATGGCCTGACCTTTAGTCAAGGATGGCAGTTCTCTCAGCAGATCGCGCCCGACGGTCTCAACGCTTTCAGCAATGCGGCTCTGGTCGATTGGATTGACAATGCGCAGGATAAATTGGGTGTTGCACTGCGAGAGCACGTCCGGGTCGAGCCTTCCTGGACGCTGGCTGATCAGACCCACTGAGACGCCAAATTTACGTCCCTCGGTCAACACTTGCTTGAGGACGTTGGTGCTGATCACGTTTATCCCTGCCGGCGCGAAGTGGTGGGCTTCTTCGATCAGCACGAAGGTGGGATAAGGTAGATAAAGCTCATCCTCAGGTCCCACTTGCCCTTTTTCGGTTTGCACCCGGGCGTGGAACAATCGCCGCAACAGCGTGGCAACCATCACCCGCTGCTGTTTTTCGTCGACCTCGTTGAGCTGCAGGACCGAACAGCGCCCAGGCAGAAAAAGGTCTTGAAGTTTGAGATATTCAAAATCATCGAAAATGATTGAATGCTTCAGCACGCTTTCCAGGCGCCAAATTAGCGCATCGGCGGTGTTGGCATAACGGTCGTCCCTTTCTTCCTCTTCATCCTCTCCGATACCCTCTCCCAGCTCTCTTAATCGGATCTGAAATTCAGCGATTGTCCAGCGATCTGACACCCCTTTCTCTTTCTTGCTCGAGTTACGGACATCCTGGTATGCGCGTCTCAACAGGTATTCCATCCGTTCGGTAAGGTTGGGCAGCAGGTAAGAGAGGTCGTTAAGATCTAGCGACGCTGTCCGTACTTTCACTTCACCCGGCAGGAATATTTTAACCTGCGGGCGGTATTCTCCTTTACTGAAATCGTCATTGTTCCGCATTTCGGTAAGGGTCTGGTATTCACCGTGCGGGTCAACAATTAATACGGCAGCCCGGTTGTAGGGCTTCATCAGCTCTTCGATCAAGACCGCCGCCAGGTAACTCTTCCCAGCCCCGGTGCTGGCGATGATCGCCAGGTGCGTACTGGTGATGGCAGCCACATCCACGCTGATAGGCACACGCCCCGCCCCGCGGCTGAGCAGTGAACCGATGTGGGCTGACCCGATTTCACCTGCTTCACACTTGCTCAGCAACTTTGCCAATTCATGGTCGTCTGCCAGGTAAAGGGGACGACCGACCCGCGGCGGCAGGCGCGGGTTGATGAAATCGCCGATTTTTTGCTCATAATATCCGATCACGGTGGCGGTGAGCTCAAAGAGCTCGTGTCCACTCTGGTGATAACCGACCAGGGCGGCAACATCGTCTGGGTTGATGTCCGGATCAGCGAGGAATGAATCCGGATACAGCCGCAGCGGTCGCCGTTCGGTGACCCGGCTGAGGATATCCCGCTCTGCTCCATCCACCTCTGTGCGGTAAGTGATAAACTCGCCAATCTTGAGCGATTGGTCTCGATCCGGGGAGACAAAGGTGAATTCATGGGACGTTTCACCAGGTCCTTTGGTCAATCCTACCGGGCGGATTTCGCTCATTGGGAGCCTCCCAACGGGCTGATTTGAGCTTTCCAGGATAACTCGCTTCCTAGCACGGATAACAGGTTTTTATGTTCAGGGAAGAGAACGACCAGTTTTTTTAGCACGGTCTGCAGCATGTGCGGCATCAACTGCGGGTCTTTCGCCAGGAGCACAGGGGCGTAAGCGAGCTGTGGGTCTGGACTCCCGGCGTGGAATGTGCGCACCTGTTCGTCCGCCATGGTGTGTACCAGCGCTTCACTTTTAGCCGCCAATGGTGGGATGCCTTGAATTACACCGCCCGAAGAATCTACCATCCCCACGCTGATAATGCCGACCAGCAGTGCTTTTTCGTTCAAATAATCGGGGGAGAAGATGGACAGTTCAGCTTCGGGTGAAAGGCGCGGACCCAGGCGCCCAAACTCGGGGTTGAACAGCACGGTGTCGTAGATGATGCCCACCAGCCAACGATCGTCCTCCTGCGCAGTCCTGACGAAGGTGCCGAAAGCGTAATCGTCCGCCGTTGGGGTCACTTCGACTTCGCTGTGCCCGTAGACCTGGCAGATGTAATCTGTGTGGGAGTTGGATTTGATAATCTTGCCAATCAACATTGGAGGTACCTCTTCTATTGGAAAGTTAATTGATCAGGTACGCCTGCCTCGCTTGCTGCGCGCTTTCCTTGTCCATCGCAGGGCTATGTCCTCACGCTCGACAAACTCTTGAAACAGGCTGTAGAATCGTTCACGGTCCTGCATGGTCAACACTGCGATCGCATCTGCGGTTTCGAGCACGTACGGGTATCCGGTGCCAACGACGCATTCGGCGCGCACCAGGTCTAACACCCGCTTGTGCTGATTGGATTCGAAAATCCAGCGCGGAAATTCCACTCGCGCCGGTGGGTTATCCGCTGTGACTTTTAGATAAACAAAACAAACGTCCTGATAGTAATCGGCGAGCGACTCGTCATAGCGGTCACAGATGAATACTTGAGAGCGGTCGCCCCACTTCATTTGTGAACGCAGCAAAGCCGAATCACTGACAAAACCTTTTGGCTGCAGCCCGGACAGATGGGTCAGCATTGTGGTCAGGTCCCGGGCGTAGGAAGTGTCCACATAGGCGACCAGAGGTACAGTGGTTTGACGGGATGTGTCCAGCAGCTCAAGCACCGCATTGATATAATTTTGTTGCCGGCTCGGGTGCATCCGCTGGATGAAAGAGATCACAAACGAGCCATCGAAGAAACACAGGGGTTTTGGATTGGAATCACGATTGGCGAGCATGTAGGTGTTCAGCACTTCCACTTCCCGTACGAAACGCTTCAGGTTGATCTCGGGAAAAGCACTCTCGTGTGCATCTCCTTCTCCCAACTCATCAGACGCCAGGATTTCAATCTCAACGTCCTTCACGTAGCTGCCCGGAGAGGAGTGGGGGTTTTCAAACCAACCCACTTGCACAACCCCAACGGGAACCGAAATATCCTTACTGGGTGTAATTTGAGAACCGTCAGCGGCAAATGTGGGCGTTCCGCGCAGGATGTTCAAAGCCCAGGTGCGCGCCTGGCGGTGGTTGTCCCAACTCGCAGGAAAGGGGACCCGGATACTCTTGTGTTGGTCGAGCTCGGCGGTAGGCCGTGCTCCGGAATGTTCGATTGGTGCCAGGACCTTCTCTACCCCCTTCAGTGATAGGCTGGAGAATTGCTCCAGGGATACCTTTAAGAGGTTTATGTCATTTTGGAAATTGTGTTCGGTACTGATGAAACGCTCCCGTTTGGCTTGTAATGCCGCAAGCACCTTGGGTTTGAATAACATTATCCCACCTCCACCCGGCTGACGCCGTCTATCTTGGACACACGCAGCACATGCTGGATGTCGCGCTCGAAGGTATCGTCGTGGCTGATGATGAAGAGCTGCGAGAAGCCTTTTATGCGCGCAATCTGTTCGGCCAGGTTATCGCGGCGCACGTCGTCCAGGCTGGCAGTCGGCTCATCGAAGAAGGCGAGATCCACGCTGGACATCTCCCGCAGCAGAGCCAGGCGCACCGCCAGAGCGGCAGCCATTTGTTCCCCACCGGAAAGCTGCTGGAACACCCTCTGACTGCCTTTGTGCTCAATGATGATAGCGTATTTCTCGTCCCAGGTGAGCTGCATGGTGTAGTCGTTGATGATCTCGCCAAATATGCGATTGGCTTCGGCTGAGATGGTTTGCACCAGGGTGCGGGTGATATAAGGACCGGCCTCCCGGATCGTCTTACGGAAAAAATCCAACATGTCGGCTAGGGTTTTTACTTCGCCAAGTTCCCTTTCGGCGCCTCCCAATGCCTGTCTATCCTGGTGCAGGGCGTTTATTTCAACCGTCAGTTTCTCCTGGTGATCCCACCGCAGCTTCAAGCCTGCCTCTAAAGCACCAATTTCGACCGTTAATTGCTCGTATTCTCGCTTTACTGCCTCGTGCGCGGCCTGGTCGTATTCTCCCCGCACCTGCTCGAGGTCGGCTTTATTCTGCTCTTGACTTGCTCTCAGGTTCTCCTGTTCGGTTTTATAATTTTCAACTTTTTTCCGGCGCGATGGCAGTTCCTGTGCGGTATGTTGGTTTTGCATGTAGCGCTGGTGGTCTTTCTCGTGCGTGGTCAGGATCTCGCGCTGGTTGGTGATATCCTCGTCGAGGCTGGTGTGCTCTTGCAGGGCTGACACCAGTTCTGCCTTCTGTGCCAAGAAGTTTTTTTGGAACTGTCCCTGTTCTGCAATGCGTTCCTCGGTATAGCCGCGTTTTTTAGTTTGGATGGCCAGTAGTTCGTACTCTCGACTGTGATCCCCAAGTTTGGATAACTTTGTCTTTATTTCAGCGACCTTTTTGGGAGAATTCGCCAGCACGTTAATCTGCTCCAGCCAGTTCTTTACCTCGCCATCCTGTCTGTTTATCTCCTCGAGTAATTCGGTTTCCCGCACGGGCTGCGCCAGCGTTTCCACTTCGCGTTTTAGCTCGGACAGCTCAGCCTCAACTGATATCAGGCTCTTTTTCGTCTTTTGGTAAGCGTTTCGAGTTTGGTCACGCTGTTTTTTGATCTCGTTTATCTCTTCTTGATAGTGGGCGTTGAGTTCGTCCTTGTGGTGCTCTTCCAGAGGCCGGCGGCAGACCGGACAATTGGCTTCTTCAGCCTCTTGCAGAACGCTCAGGCGCTCCTGTAAGCGCTGGCGGTCACCTTCGATACGTTCCACAGCGGCTGCTAATTGAGCGTTTTCTCTCTCTAATTTCGCACGCTGCAGATCCATGGTTCCGATCTGTGTGTCGATGGAAATGCGCTTTTTGAGCTCCTCTCGGACCTGTTCGAGTTTGGTTTTCAGTTCTTCGAGCCTGGTTTTATCATGTGCAGCCCTTTGCCCTGACTCCTCTAAGCGCCTTGAATCCTGTTTGGCGGTTTCCAGGTCTGCCTCTAATTTGGTCTGGCGCTCGACCAGCGGCTCCAGCTCGGTCATGCGCTTTTCTGCCCGGGTTATTGTTTTTACTTCCCCTTGCAATTGTTCCAGTTTCTGTTCGCTCAAAGCCAGTTCGCGATCCACTTTCCCAATCCGGGAATTGAGATCATCCCGCTTCTGGCGTTGGGTTTCCAGTTGGTTGAATCTGTTCTGGGCGCTTATAAACGCTCCATAACCGCCTTTTGACTCCTCGAACACTTTTTGAGCTGCCCTGGATTCGTCCAACGCCGCGTTTGCGTTTGCCAATAGACGCCCAAGCCCTGCAAGATCGCGTTCCAATTCACGCAGCTTTCCATTCAGCTCGTCAATTCTGGCTTTTTTCACATCCAGCGTGCTTTTTTGCCCGGACACTTCTTTTATCCGTGTTTCAGCCCGGGACAGGGCTTTTCCGTGCGAGTCGATTTCCGCTTCGATCCGTTCCAGGTCAGCCTCCAGGTCTGGCAGTCGCTCCAGCCTCCCGTGTAATAATGCAATGTGCACACGTTTATCATTTATGAGCTCGTCCAAGTAGCGGTTGGTATCACGCAGGTTTGCCCAAGCCTGCTCATAATCATTGACTTGCAGGAGGGAGTCAAATTTAGCCTTACGGGCGGCTTTGTTTCCTAAAAAGGGCGCGCTCAGCATCCCTTGAGGTACACCCACAGCGTCGCTGAAAAGCGACCTGAGATCGGCTGTTGGCTCGACCCGCAGATGATCTTTGATCCAATCGACCACATCCGCTTTGCCCTCCACGACCTTACGCTTCACCTCGGGATCATAGACGCTGGGATATCCCCCACCCACTGGACGGACGACCTGGTATTCCCTCTCGTCGAGGGCATCCACGAAACTGACCACGATTTCGCCCCGTTTTTTACCCTCCCGCAGGAATTGAGCTTGTTTGAAGTTGGGCAAGGCGTCGAAGAGCGCGAACCCAATAGCCTCCAGGATGGTGGATTTACCGGCGCCGTTCGGTCCGGTGATTGCATTTACGCCGCGTTCAAACCGGATCGACGAAGAGTCCGCATAGCTTTTAACGTTCCTCAACTCGACTTGTGTGATCCACATCGCGGTTACTCCTCTTCCGCCAAGGTTGTGGTGTTCAACCCGGTTGTGGTGTTCAACCCGGCTGTCTTTGCCAAGGCTAAACCCAGGCGAACCGTTTCGACGATGGCTTCAGGAGCGCTGCCTATGAGCGCCATCTCTTTGACCTGGACCATTAGATCGGCAAGCTGTTCCGCTGCCCCGCGGAAGCGGGAGTCGCGCCGGATGAGATCCTGCAAAATGCCCCTTTCCAGTTGCGGTCGAGTGTAATGTTCTGAGGTGGAGATCTCAAATTCGACCGGACGGGTGTTGTTTTTAACGCGCACCAGCAGCGGCGATATGCTTTCTTTTACCAGGTCTTCTATGAATTTGAGATCCAGGTCACCGCGATCAAAACCCAGGATCCCTTCCAGGTTGATCTGCACGACAGGCTTTTGATCTTCTTGTGTCCATTGGAATATTCCGTTTTCCAGACTGGCGCGAATCCCGTCATAGAGAGAAACCGGTTCCTTGTACTCGTCGACCTTTATTGACAGCTGGTGAAAAGGACGCCGGGAGCTCTTTATGTGCCTGAAGGTGTGCATGGGATCATTGTCAGCATCCACAGTTACGAAATAGGAGCCGCCTTTCCAGCGGCGTTCGTCCATGCCGCAGGTTTCCAAAGAGCCTGGATTGAAAATCCAATCCTGGCGTTCGAAAGGCTTGTGGAAATGACCCAGTGCCAGGTAATCGATGTGCTTCTGCAGTGAATTCAGTTCGTTTTGAGTTAATTCACCCGTAATATGGAGCATTTCTCCTTCCAAGCCGGCGTGCATCATCAGGATATTGAAGCGCACGTTTTCATCCCGGATTGCTGCCAGCGCGGGGGGCAGTTCCGCAACCACCGTTTTTATGGATGAGCCAAGATAAGGAACCCCTATCACGCGTATGGGTCCAAAATCCAAATAAGCGCCTTCGTGTCCATCCCAGGGTTTTAGCACGATCCCAGCCTCCTCGAAACTCGGGCTGAGTAAGGCGATATAGCCTCGCTCCGCCAGATAATCCAGCCAGGAGTAACGATCGCGGTACTTGGCCCGGTCGTGGTTGCCGGCTATAGCTACCACAGAGATACCGGCATTCCGCAGACTGTCGATACCGTTGGCGGCTTGCAGCAGTGTGGGCGGGTCAATTGCAGATTTATGGAACAGGTCGCCGCTGATCAGCACGAAATCGACCTGTTTCGCGACGGCGGAATCCACCGCTTTCAGGAAGGCGCGGCCGAAGTCGTTGAACCTTTCACGGTCGCCGTATTGCTGGTAGCCTAGATGGACGTCGGAGAAGTGCAGAAATGTGATTGGCATGTGCGGGTTGGTGGTTCAGTGATCACTTGAGCGATCAGGATGCTGTATATTATAAGCGCTTTAACTTGAAACCCTCCCGCAGGTTCCTTACGGGAGGGACGTATGCGGGGGTTAGTATGATATTTCGGTGTAATAGTAAACCTCCCGCAGGTTTCTTGTGGGCGGGAGGCTGGAGGGTTAATACGCTCTTCTGGTGAAATAGATAATAAGGGATACAACCTGCGGGAGGTTAAATCTAAGCCATCCACGAATGGAACACGAATACACGAATTAGGAGGGCTGCGTTAACCTCCCGCAGGTTCCATATGAGAGTGAGGCTTGAGGATTAGTACGCTGTTCTGGTGTAATAGTAAACCTCCCGCAGGTTTCTTGTGGGCGGGAGGCCAGAGGGTTAATGCGCTATTCTGGTGAAATAAATAATAAGGCGAACAACCTGCGGGAGGTTAAACTATCCTGGTGAAATTGTCTTTATTGCAAACAA
>JAUWPO010000034.1 GCA_030611505.1 Chloroflexota bacterium | reverse complement strand
ATACTGACTTACTGGGATAGTCGGTTTCTTGGAGTCGATGTGTAAAGGATGCTTTCCCTGTTTAATCAGGGCAGGATTGAAGCGATACAAAGGCCATGCACCTGATTTCACTGCCAGTTTTTGCTGATCCAGACCGTTGCGTAGATCGAATCCATGAGCGATGCAGGTGCTGTAAGCTATGATCAAGGAGGGTCCATCGTAGGCATCTGCTTCCAGGAAGGCATTCAATGTTTGCTGATCACTGGCGCCGAAAGCTATCTGGGCAACGTAGACGTAACCGTAAGCCATCGCGATCATCCCAAGGTCTTTTTTGGGGATACCCTTACCCTGAGCTGCAAATTTGGCAACTGCGGCACGCGGGGTGGCTTTTGATGCTTGCCCTCCGGTATTTGAATATACTTCGGTGTCCAATACCAGCACATTTACGTTGCGTCCCGAAGCAAGGACATGATCCAGACCCCCATATCCGATGTCATATGCCCAGCCATCCCCGCCGAGGATCCAGACACTCTTTCGTGCCAGTATATCCGCTAAGCTGAGTAAGTCTCGGGCGCGGGGATCATCCACAGCACCCAGTTTATCCTTGAGTATTGAGACCCGCGCGCGCTGCTGTTGGATGCCAGCTTCGGTGGTTTGGTCAGCGTTAAGCAATTCATCCACAAGACTTTCACCTATCACATCGGCGAGTTTTGGGAGAAGCTCGTGGGAGTATTCTGTTTGCTTATCAATGGTTAGGCGCATACCTAACCCAAATTCGGCGTTGTCTTCAAACAGCGAGTTGGACCATGCCGGTCCACGTCCATCCTCGTTCTGCGACCAAGGTGTTGTCGGTAGGTTGCCTCCATATATTGAAGAACAACCAGTAGCGTTTGCTACGACAATTCGATCACCGAATAATTGGCTGAGCAATTTGACGTAGGGGGTTTCGCCACATCCAGCGCAGGCGCCTGAGAACTCGAACAGAGGTTGTAAGAGCTGTGAATTCTTAATCGTTTTCAAGCTGATTTGAGTACGGTCGACCTCGGGAAGAGTGAGGAAGTATTCCCAATTCTCTCTTTCACGCTCGCGAATGGGCGGTTGGGGAGCCATGTTAATGGCTTTACGCCCAACTTGGCTTTTGTCCTTCGCTGGACAAACCTCAATGCACAAACCACATCCAGTGCAGTCTTCAGGAGCAACAGCAAGGGTGTATTTCTTGTCTGAGAATTCTTTCCAACGTGCATCCACAGCCAGCCAATTGTCGGGTGCATCTTCCAATAATGATGGGTCGTACACTTTTTCACGGATGACAGCGTGTGGGCAGACAAAGACACATTTGCCACATTGAATGCAGAGGTCTGGCTCCCATACAGGGATTTCCAGGGTGATGTTCCTTTTCTCCCATTGAGTAGTCCCGGTGGGGTAAGTGCCATCTTCGGGCAGCAAACTGACCGGAAGACTATCCCCATCACCGGCGATTATCGTACCCAGCACTTCACGCACAAACTTGGGTGCCTCTTCAGCTACCGGAGGGCGGCGTGTCAGTGTGCTTGTCGCTTCTGATGGCACATTAACTTCATGGAGATTCTCTAAAGCGTTGTCAACAGCATCGTAATTGCGTTGAACGACGGTCTCACCGCGCTTACCATAGGTTTTTTTGATGGCGCGTTTGATTTCGACAATAGCTTTCTCACGCGGCAGCACACCGCTGATCGCGAAGAAGCATGTTTGCATAATGGTGTTAATGCGATTACCCATACCGGTTTTGTTGGCCACATCATAAGCGTCGATGACATAAAAACGCAGATTCTTTACAATAAGCGCTTCTTGTGTCTCGCGTGGAAGATTGTCCCAGACATCATCCGGTCCATAAATACTATTGAGCAGGAACACTGCTCCAGGCATTGCGTACTTAAGTACATCATATCTTTCCAGGAAGGAAAACTGATGGCAGGCGACGAAATTTGCCTGACTTACCAGGTAAGGAGCGTGGATCGGGTTTGGTCCAAAACGAAGGTGTGAAATCGTTCTCGCTCCTGATTTACGTGAGTCGTAAACGAAGTAGCCCTGAGCGTAGTTATCGGTTTCTTCCCCAATAATTTTTATCGAGTTTTTATTTGCGCCGACCGTTCCATCTGCGCCTAAGCCCCAAAACACACACCGGATGGTCTCGGGCATTTCGATGTGAAAGGTTAGGTCGTAATCCAGACTAGTGTGTGTGACATCGTCGATGATGCCAATGGTGAAGTGATTCTTCGGCTTGGATTTGAGCATCTCGTCGAAGACACCCTTGACCATGGCTGGCGTGAACTCTTTTGAGGATAAGCCAAAACGACCACCGATTACGTCTGGCTTGTCACCATCAAAATCACCTTCAACAATTGCCGTGACGATATCCATATATAAAGGTTCTCCAACTGCGCCGGGTTCCTTTGTGCGGTCGAGAGCGGCGATTATTTTAACGGTGGATGGTAAAGCCTGCAAGAAATGGTTTATCGAGAAGGGGCGGTAGAGGTGTACTTTGAGGACGCCAACTTTTTCTCCTTTGTCTGCCAGGAACTCCGCTGTTTCTCCAGCAGTCTCGGCTCCGGTCCCCATGATGATGATAACACGCTCAGCGTCCGGTGCACCGACATAGTTGAAGAGATGGTATTCCCTGCCTATAATGTCAGAAAACTTATTCATGGTCCTCTCGACGATGTCTGGACAGGCAGAGTAGTATGGATTTACTGTTTCACGTGCCTGGAAGAAGACGTCAGGGTTCTGGGCTGTGCCTCTGATAACGGGGTGGTCAGGGGATAACGCACGAGCTCGGTGAGCATGAACATAGCGATCATCGATCATCGCCCGCATGTCTTCATCTGCCAATTGTTCAATTTTGCTTATTTCATGAGAAGTACGGAAGCCATCAAAGAATTGAATAAATGGAACTCTTGATTCTAAAGTGGCAGCATGAGCGATCAAAGACATGTCATGAGCTTCCTGAACTGAACCTGAAGCCAATAAAGCAAAACCTGTAGCGCGTGTAGCCATCACGTCAGAATGGTCGCCAAAGATCGACAACGCTTGTGCTGCAACTGAACGGGCGGAAACGTGAAATACAGTGGATGTCAGCTCCCCGGCAATCTTGTACATATTGGGTATCATTAAGAGCAACCCTTGTGAAGCCGTGAAGGTTGTCGTTAAGGAACCCGTTTGGAGAGCCCCATGAACAGCTCCCGCCGCGCCGCCTTCCGCTTGCATCTCCATGACAAGCGGTACAGTACCCCAAATATTCGTCCTTCCTTTCACCGACCATTCATCAGCCAATTCACCCATCGACGAAGAAGGTGTGATGGGGTAAATAGCGATCACTTCGCTGAGTTTATGGGCGACGTAAGCAGTTGCTTCGTTACCATCTATCGTTCTTATCGTTCGTTTCATTTTAATTACTCCAAATTGCTTTTTATTTCTTCTAGCTAGTAGGTGATTTTAATCGATAAAAGAAAAGATCACAACGGTGATCCTTTTCACCATTTACAAGTTTATTCCTCATTCACCTTCCTTGTTAGTTATTTATGGCACGAAAATCAACGCAACCTGTCATATTCTCAATTATGCTATACTGTGAGCATGTATCCAAACCAGGATATATGGCGAGTGTGGGCACGCATCTTGCATGAGTGGGGGGTTAAAGATTTGGTTGCTTCCTTTCTGGAGGCAGCCGGTCCACTCACCATCGTAGGCGCCCAGGTTGTTTATTTCGGACAACCGCTTCTCAATATAGCAATGCCTGAATATCATGTTGAAGCTTTGGCTCGTTTATTAGAGGACAAAAAGCAAACGCGGGCTTTCCTTGCTTACCTTAGAGAGGTGACCCCATAGTGAATTATGTATATTTATTAAATATTGTGGATAACGGCATACTGGGGCTTGGTTTTGTGTTGTTATTCTTTTTTGTGATGATCATCAGCGCGATAATCGTTCGCCGTCGTGACGAGCCGTTATTACGGGAAATTTCTACTTATTCTAAACTAAAACGGTCGATCAATCTGGCGGTAGAATCTGGTCAGAGATTGCATCTATCGCTAGGCAGCGGTGGTATCAATTACATGCAAGGCGGGTCAGCATTGGCAGGTTTGAGCTTGTTAAAACGCCTTTATCGTATGGCGGGTCTCAGTGATCGCCCACCAGTCGCAACCAGTGGAGATGGAACGATAGGGGTCCTTTCTCGCGATAGCATCAGGAGTGTATACGATGAAGTTGGCGTAAGGGAAGAATATGAACCAACTTCTGGGCAGGTGAGCGGATTGACGCCTGGGTCGTATATTGCCGGAACCTTGCCAGTTATCTTAGACCAACAAGTTTCGACAAATATACTGATGGGGCATTTTAACAGTGAAATTGCTCTCCTGGCTGATGCAAGTGAGCGCCGGGGGAGTCTTACGGTCGCTGGAAGCGATAACATCGCAGCTCAGGCGGTTGGATATGCATCTACTGAAAATTTGTTGGTAGGTGAAGAATTGTACGCTAGTGGCGCATATATTCAAGCGAACACGATGCATATTGCTAGCTTGCATGCTCAGGATTTCTTGCGCTGGGCAATCGTGTCAGTCATATTGGTCGCAGGAGCTTTAAAATTGGCAGGTGTTTTGTGAGGCAGTTAAGGACTTCAATCGTCGTTGCCATAGCGGTGATTACCGGGATTATCGTGCTGGTTGGATATTTCATTGAGCTGCCGGTCTTGGAGAATTTGCGAATTATCTTGCTTCATTATGCTGTAATCTTTATCGCGGTTGCGCTGATTGTGGGTGTTGTGAACCTGGTGCAAGTGCATTGGAAAAAATTTCAAAACAGGCAGCCAGGCGGGGTTTACAGCCTTATCTTAATAATTTCACTTTTAGTTACAATTATTGTTGTGGGTTATTTCGGTCCAACCTCAACACCCTCCCTCTGGATTTTCAGCAATATCCAAATCCCTGTTGCCAGCAGTCTTATTGCGGTCCTGACGGTCGTTTTAACTTACACTGGTGTACGTTTACTAAAGCGGGGTCTTAATTTATTTTCACTTCTATTTATGGCAACAGTTTTAATTGTGATTCTTGGAACAGTGTCTTTTCAGGGATTTAGGATTCCTGGGTTGAGTGAACTTCGTACCTGGATTACACAAGTACCAGCTGTAGGAGGAGCCCGTGGAATACTCCTGGGAGTGGCATTGGGGACAATTGCTACCGGTATGCGAATCTTAATGGGTTCTGACCGACCGTATGGAAGGTAATTATGTCTGATGATATTAAACCCAATAACGAAACTTCGCCTGAAGATAGTAAGGAGTTCCATAAGAGCGAGGAAGTGAAGAAAAGTACTGCGGAACAATCATTCCAAGACAACAGCTCAGATAATGAGCCGGGGCAAGAGGGAAAAAACACCGACAGGTTGGCTGATGCGATCCTAGATGATAAAACCTCTGACGATGTGGTAGAAAAATCCCCCGTGCAGGATTCTCAAGAAGATAGAGAGGAACCGGCAGACGACCAAAGCGATCGGGAGGTGGAAGATAAGGATCAACCAAAACATGTCAAGGGAGAGCAAGAAGATGATACCAGCGAGGAGCAAGCCGGCCCCCTGGTTGGTGTTGAAGGTGTTCTGCCAGCAGAATTAGACCCATTTTTTATCCACGAGCCAGTGAAGCGATCGATTAAGCTGCAGGTGACGGAGGCACAGAAAACACAAGCCTTGCTGCTTGATCAAATGATAAAAGGGGAAATCGAGCCGCAGCCCGAAGTAACAGGTTCCAAGTCAGCTTCTAACAACATTCTGAGAATTGGGATCGCGATTTTTTTGTTGGTATCCATTCTTTTGCCTTTATCAACGAGAGTACCAGCGAGCATAACACCCCCGATCTCACGTGATTCGGTTTCCGCCAACCAATTAATTGAGAATATATCTGATGGGGCAACGGTATTGCTAAGTGTTGATTATGAACCAGGCTTATCCGCCGAGATGGATGCTGCATTAGCGTCGGTTGTTGATCGCATGATGATGAAGGATTTCTATCTTGTGCTGGTTTCCACTGTGCCCACTGGTCCAGTCCAGGCGGAGCGATTATTGATGTACTTAAATCAAGGGGGCGGCTACCAATATGAATCTTCCGAAAACTACACAAATCTAGGTTACATACCCGGTGGTCCTGTAGGGCTGCTCAACTTTGCAGAAGCGCCACGCCAGGTCATGCCGTATGATTTGGACGGTAACGCCGTCTGGTACAGCCCCCACCTGCAAAATATTTCTTCTCTATCCGATTTTGACCTCGTTGTCGTTGCGACAGAGAACCCCGATAGAGCCCGTTCCTGGGTTGAACAAGTTCAGCCGAAGTTGGGAAATACCCCCATTATTCTGGTTGTTAGCAGGCAGGCTGAGCCGTTCGTGCGACCGTATTATGGTTCTGAACCCAGTCAAATTCAGGGGCTTGTATCCGGATTTGGGGTGGGTGCTTTTTATTTAAATTCAAACGCTCAAGCTGGTTTTTCCAGTATGTATTGGAGTTCATTAAATCTGGCCCTGATAGTGGGTGGGCTGTTAATGCTAATCGGTGCAGTGATTTACGCAGGAAAGTCACTGAACACTCGCAAACCTGAGTAAGCCGGTGGAGATGGATTGGAATGAGTGTATTTGATCTCAATAATCTTGACCTTCTTGGTACCGTATTGAGTTTCGGTTTAACACTGATCGTCTTCAGTTTTATCTTTGGCGATAATCTGCTGTTCCGGTTTGCGATACATGTGTTCGTGGGTGTAGCGGCAGGGTATGCTGCAGTTATGACCTGGTATAACGTTCTGCTGCCCGAAATTGCGGTCCCAATAATTGGTGGCTCTCAGGCGGAAAGATTTTTTGCGTTATTGGCCCTGGTTTTGAGTACCTTACTTTTTATGAAAGCTTTCCCGCGTTTATCGGGGTGGGGCAGCCCTGTAGTGGCGTATTTGGTAGGCGTTGGAGCGGCAACCGTAATTGGTGGAGCCGTACTGGGTACGTTGTTTCCCCAGGTGCTGGCTTCGATCAACTTGTTTGATTTTCCCGGTTCATTTGGGAACAGCAGCCCAGTTTGGGTGCAAATATCCAATGCAGTAGTTATTCTGGTAGGCACAATTTCTGCACTAATCTTTTTTCATTTTGGAGCTCGAAACAGGCACGACCGCCACCCAGAAAGGGCAGCCTGGATTAGTGCAGTTGCCAGGATAGGTCAGATCTTCATTGCAATCACATTTGGTGTGTTATTTGCCGGTGTTTATATCGCCTCTATGACCGCTTTTGTAGAGCGGATGACGTTCTCGGCAAATTTTATTCTGTTGTTCTTCCAGCTATAGTGGTTGTCTAACCGCTAACTGAGATCATGGACGCCAATTCAATTTTGATCGTGGACGTAGGAGAAATTTCAACTAGGGCATTGTTGTTCGACGTGGTAGAAGGGCATTATCGATTTATTGCGTCTGGAATTTCGCCCACTTCTTTTGGTGCTCATCAATATAACATTCAAGATGGCGTGCGCGCCGCAATCGATCAATTAGTCGCCATATCTGGGCGTGCATTTTTCGGAGAAGATGGGCAGCTCGTTTTGCCGTGTACGCCAGATGGAGTAGGGATAGACGCCTTTGCTGTTACATTATCTGCTGGACCACCTGTTGAAGTCGTAATCGTTGGCTTAATTGAGAAAATTGACATAGAAAGTGCCCGCCGTCTGGTGAAGACAACATACAGCCGTGTGATGGATGTTATGAGCCTGAATGACAGGCGCGCCAGAGAAGCTCGTCTTGATTCAATTTTACGTATTCGACCGGATTTAATCGTGATTGTTGGTGGCTTTGATGATGGCGGTGTGTTATCTGTGCAAAGATTAGCAGAGCCGGTGGGTTTAGCATGCTCTTTGTTGACCAATGAACAAAAGCCCGAGGTTCTATTTGCTGGAAACCAGTCAATTCAAGGCGATATCAGGTCTTTATTAGGGAAAAGTGCGAATTTACATCTAGCTCCTAATCTACGCCCTTCTATTGATGTGGAACAATTGAACCCAGCTCAGGTTGTAGTTGAAAAAATAGTCACCAATATTCGTAAGCGCCAAATACCTGGAGTTGCCGAGCTAGCCAGTTGGGCAGGCGCTGACATCATACCAACATCAGAGGCTTTCAGCCGCATCATTCGCTTCCTGAGTATGACGCTTGAATCAAACAAAGGCATTTTGGGGATTGACGTCGGAGCTTCAGCGACAACAATCGCGGCATCGTTTTGTGGGAGTCTTGTGTTAAACGTTTGCCCGGAATTCGGCCTGGGGAGCAATCTGGATGAGTTGCTCATTAATATGCCTCTTTCGGATATTACTCGCTGGATATCACTTGACATTGCTGATGACGATGTACGCAATTATTTATTCAATAAATCTCTCTATCCATCGAGTTTGCCCGTTGAGGAGAAGGATTTAGCGATTGAACAGGCAGTCGCCCGCCAAGTGATACGAGGCGCTATTAAAAAGGCATTCAAACGTTTCCCGGATAGAGAATTTAAATACACAAAGCATCTTCTCCCCTGGTTCGAACCCATTATTGTTACGGGGAGTATTTTAACTCAATCTCCGAGTGTGGATCAAACGGCCCTCATGCTTATTGATAGTTTACAGCCAACAGGCGCTACTACGCTGGTATTGGACCATAACCATTTATTGCCTGCCCTCGGTGCAGCTGCTTCCATCAATCAGCTTATGGTAGTGCATATCTTAGACACAGATGCATTCATGCATTTAGGTACGGTCATCACCCCAGTCGGGGAAGCACCGATCGGAACGCCGGTGCTGAGGATTCAGATGATCCGCGATGATGGACAGGATGTAAATCTAGAGATTAAGTATGGCAATTTGGAAATGATCTCCTTACCTGTGGGGCAAAAGGCTCGCTTGCAATTGCACCCATTGCATTTATTTGACGTTGGGATGGGTGCCCCAGGAAGAGGTGGGGCTTTGCGAGTGATGGGCGGAGAACTTGGGGTAATTATTGATGCCCGTGGAAGACCGCTCAAGCTACCTGATGACCGGGATGAGAGGTCTGAATTATTGACCAAATGGCGCAGAGTCCTGGCAGGATGACTTCAATGTTTGCAACTTCAAGATATATCTCCCCGATTGTCAATATTCGCCGCGAGCGCACTTTACCAATCCCAGGAAAGATTCTTGTACGCAGGGGGCAAAGTGTAAACGCGATGGACCCAATTGCTGAAGGGATTCTCAATCCCAAACACCTCGTGCTCAACATAGCCCGCGGATTAGGTGTTTCGGTTGGAGAAGTGGACCAGCATCTTCAATGTGGTGAGGGCGTGCAATTACTGAAGGGAGATATCATTGCCGGTCCAGTGGGTCGATCGCGCCGCGTTGTACGTGCTCCCGAAAGTGGGCGGGTGATCCAAATCGCAACGGGGAAAATACTCTATGAAATAGAAACAATTCCTTTTCAATTAAAAGCAGGTCTATCTGGAAATGTGGTGGAAATAATTTCCAATCGTGGAGCTGTCGTGGAAACGACTGGCGCATTGATCCAAGGGGTGTGGGGCAATGAGTTGATTGGTAGCGGCAATTTAGTAGTCCGGGCAGATACGTCTGATGAGGTACTCTCTGCCAACAAATTGGATACAAGCCTGCGTGGAACAATTGTTGCGGTTGGCACCTGCGAGAATGAGGATGTATTAAAGACTGCAGAAAGTTTGCCATTGAGAGGCTTGATCTTTGCCAGTATGAGACCCGATTTGATTCCTACTGCAGTCGAGATTAAAGTGCCTGTTATCTTGATAGAAGGTTATGGAAATTGTCCCATGAATGCCGCTGCGTTTGAATTGCTGACCCGTAATAATGGGCATACTGTATGTGTTAACGCACAAGCTTGGGATCGTTACAAAGGCACTCGCCCGGAGATTGTCATACCAAAGCTGCACCTGGAAGGTAAGGCTTCTACCGATGTAATTATGTCTTTCTGTCCGGACCAGACTGTGCGAGTTACACGTGCTCCTAATGCAGGTCAAATTGGCAGATTGGTTAATCTGATTGGGTATGCAGTGATGCCAAGCGGTATCCGTACGCAAGCAGCAGAAGTGCTAATGGAAAACGATCTTGTTAATGTGGTTCCGTTGGCAAATTTAGAAATTTTAGAATGATCGTTTCTAAGATCTAATTGATGGTTCCGAGAAAGAAAGAGAAACTTATTATCGAATATTATGTCTGACGAACAAGTAGGGATTTTCGATTTTTTAAAGAAGATATTTTTGTTCCATGAGCTCGATGATTGGAAGTTGTCACGATTAGCATCCGAATTCGATGTGGTTCGTCTCGCAGCCGGAGAGAAGTTGTACACAGAAGGGGAGCCGGCTGATAACTTCTATATACTCTTGAGTGGCAATATTCTGCTGAGTACAGCGCAGGGGAAAAAAAGGCGACAATATGGGAAATTGATCCCCGGCGATTTTCTTGGTGAAGACCTTCTAATTGGTAATTCGCGACGTGAACAAGCTGTCTCGGCTAACGATACAATAATTATTAGATTGCAAAAAGAGAAATTTCTAATTCTATTAGAAGAATTCCCTGACATCAGGACAATCGCACTTACGACTGCGCGCAGTCGACAGTCCGCACGTAAGAACCAATACAAGTGGTTAGGTGAGGATGAAGCGGTATATTTAATAGTTCGTAAGCACGAAATTTTCCTGTTCTTGAAACTGCTGCTTCCGATTGTATTTATGATTGCCTTTGTCTTGCTCTTTGGGTGGAGCATACGGACATCAAACACCACTTTTATTGGGATAAGCGGGATTGGCGTGGCAGTATCATTAATTATTGGTATTTGGGTCTGGCTGGATTGGGGAAATGACTTCTATGTCGTGACGAGCAGGCGGGTTCTGTCGGTAGAAAAGGTGATTTTATTGTTTGATAGCCGTCAAGAAGCCCCATTATCTACAATCCTCTCAACTAATGTGCATACATATCCAAGTTTACGCCAATTTTTTGATTACGGAACTGTGGTCGTTAATACATATACCGGTGCGATCCAGATGAGGAGAATCCGCACTCCTGGTTTGATGGTTGCCTATATTAATGGGCTTCAAACCCGCATGTGTGAGTTAAAAAAACAGGATGAGAATGAGACCATGGAAGTGGTAATTCGCCAGCGGTTGGGTCTCTTTGATGAAAAACCAGCACAATCAAAAACGGCAGCGGCGATTACCTCAACTCGTGAGAAAAAGCCGGTCGCCTTCGGGAAATTATTTACTGATTTTCTAAAAATCCGATATGAGGAAGGGGATAAGATTACTTATCGGAAGCACTGGTTTGTACTATTCAAAAAGATATGGCTGCAATCCTTGGTGATTGCTGGGTTAATAATCGTACTTTACTATTTTTTTCAATCCTCTCTGATGAATATTTACACCTCGGGTATGTGGGGGGCAGTGTTCTTCATTGTATTCTCCTTTTGGATTTATCAATACATTGACTGGCGTAACGATATCTACGTAGTCACCTTGGAGCATATTTTTGATATCGAACGGAAGCCATTGGGACGCGAGGATAAAAAATCAGCGTCACTGGAGAATATCCTTAGTTTGGAGCAAAGCCGGGTAGGCATATTTGGTTTAATGTTTAATTATGGCACAGTCACGATTAACGTCGGTACGGAAAAATTTTTATTCTATAATGTCTACAATCCGGCTCAGGTGCAGTACGATATATTCAACCGTATGTCTAACCTGCGCCAACGTAAGGAACAGATTGAAGCCGCTAAAGAAAGAGAACGAATTGCTGATTGGATCGCTATCTACCACAAACAGGCAGGATTTACGGGTGAAATCGAAGATCCTCCCAGGAATGATAGAATTTCCGAGTAAAATATAAAGAAATCTAGAACGATTGAGTAGTTGAGGTAGGTGTGGCTGTAAGAGATATTGTTACGATACCAGATTCAATATTGTATCGAAAAGCGCGCAAAGTAACAGACTTCGGGAAAGAGCTGCAGACTCTGGTTGATGATATGGTAGAGACTATGCGAGTTGCTCCAGGAGAAGGATTGGCAGCCCCGCAGGTTGATGTGCCTTTACGCGTAATCGTTGTGGAATTCGGTGATGAAGAGGATGAATCTGTACCGCTTAAACTTTTTCCAGTTGTAAATCCTGAAATCACCCGCTTCTCGAAGGAGCAAGTGACTGGTACCGAGGGATGCCTGTCAATCCCTGATTTTGTTGGTGACGTGGATCGTTCGGTCAGCGTCGTCGTTAAAGGTATGAATCGCCGCGGTCAACCAATGCGTATCAAGTCGAGTGGGTGGCTTGCGCGCATCTTTCAACATGAGTTGGATCATCTCAACGGTGTATTATTTATTGACCGTACCGAACGTATATGGAAATTGGAAGGAGAGCCAGCACAAGTTATACCAACTGTATGACTTGTTTTTCTGTAAATTGTTGAGGAGAACACTTTTTATTGAATGGAACTCAATCATCTTACCTTGACCAACTTCCGTAGCTTTTCCCGCCTGGACATCGATGTGCCGGGCGGGTTGGTGTTATTGGTAGGAGGTAACGCCCAGGGAAAGACCAGTCTGTTGGAGGCAATTTTTTATATGGCGACTTTTGTCTCGTTTCAGACTGCAAACGACCACCAATTGATTAATTTCTTGGTCAACAAAGAGCCTCTTACTGCGGCGCGAATTGCTGCAGATATTCGCTATCGAAGCGTTTCAACACCAAGTGGGATGTCAGACCGTACGCATCACATGGAAGTGAAAATTATTCAGGGGATGAATAACTCAAATGGCGTATCCCGTTTACGAAAAGAGATTTTATTTGACGGGGTAAAAAAGAAAATGAGCGCAGCACTTGGGAATTTTAATGCCGTACTGTTTCTCCCACAAATGCTGCGGGTGGTCGAAGGGTCACCCGAAGAACGCCGCCGATATTTGAATATGGCGATGAGTCAAGCGATCCCAAATTATGCAAAATTGTTGATTGAGTATCGCCGTATTGTTACTCAGCGAAATGCATTGTTAAAGCAAATCGGTGACCGCGGGGGTGACAGAGGGCAGTTGTCCTATTGGGATGAAAAATTGGTATCAACGGGTGCGAAGTTGATCCATGACCGCATACGTACTATTCAAGAATTGGATCGGATTGCTGCTAACATTCATCGCGATTTATCTGGCGATCAGGAAGTGCTACGTTTATCTTATCAACCGGGATTTGACCCATTAGAAAAGGATAAATTTCAGCATTCGTTATCGTTTGACACCCCGTTGGATCGCTCTGGAATTTCATTAAATGAGATTCAGAATGGTTTTATTAGAGCCTTATCAAAAAAACGCGCCGAAGAAATATCACGTGGGGTGACAACAATAGGACCACACCGGGACGAGCTGTGTTTTCTTTGCAACGGTATCGATCTGAGGTTATATGGTTCACGCGGCCAAGCGCGCACTGCTGTCTTAGCGATGAAACTCGCTGAAGTTGATTGGATAAAAGGTAAAACTGGTCAGTGGCCTGTACTGCTGCTGGATGAGGTTCTAGCAGAGCTTGATCCTGTTCGCCGTGCTGATCTATTGACCCGTGTTTTGGAAAGTGAACAGGCTTTATTGACCACCACGGATTTGGAGATGTTCTCCCCAAGTTTTGTGAAACAAGTACAGGTATGGCACATTCAAGGAGGTCGAATATCAAAATGATGATCTTATTTATTTCTTCACTTTTATTGGTCTCTTTGTAGGAATGCCTGACCGGCGTGGGTACGCATCTGGTGTCGCTGCTACTTTATCGATCACAACCAGATAACGCTCTTCTGCGACACCGGGCAGTGTAACCGGGACCAGCTTGCGTAAGTGACCTCCCAAAATATTGGTGGCATGCTCGGCATTGTGAACCTCCGCATGCGCATCCTCACCTTTCATTGCCACCATTGTTCCCCCAACATGCAGCAAGGGAAGAGAATACTCAACCAAGGCAGGCAAGATCGCCACTGCCCGGGCAAAAGCCCAGTCATAATTTTGGCGATGATCGGGCATCTGTCCAACCACCTCAGCGCGATTGTGAATTACTTCAACGTCAGTGAGACCAAGAGTGCGGACGATATGACGGCAGAATTCTGCTTTTTTCCCTACCGATTCGACCAGCGTAAGGTGTAATGAAGGATTGATAATTTTCAAAGGCAGCCCTGGGAATCCCGCCCCTGTGCCAATATCAATTACACTTTCTGTTGTAGTATCACCCATGACGAGCATACAGGTGAGAGAATCTAAGAAGTGCTTCACCCGGATTTGATTTGGTTTATGGATGGCAGTGAGGTTCATCCGGGAGTTCCATTTCAGGATCTCATTTTCATACAATTCGAGAGCATTTAACTGTGCTGGCGTTAACTGTATACCGAGCGTTGTATAGGCTTGCTGTGCCAGTTCGTACATATCTCTGATTATAACTGTTTGAATGAAAAGCCCTCAGGATACTTTTTGTCCTAAGGGCTCCTCTTAATTGTTATGAACTGTTGTAATTAATTTATTCAGTCTCATCAATTTCTTCTTTTGTATTAGAAGAATTCTTTTCTTTCTTTCGCCGCCGACTCCTGCGTAAGGCGCGCACGGTTAAGTACAGGGGCAGCCCAAACACGATCGTCATAATTAACAACACAGGTACGAGGAATATGATTATCCAGATCAATGCGTTAGCAATGAACTTTGTAGCATTGATTAAAGCCTGGATTGCACTCTTAGCAACGCCCACAGGCTGCCAACCGCCGATTGTCAGAGGCTGGACTGCTTCATCAGCTAAAATTTCTACACTGATGGCAGACATCGCGGCCGATTGTTCGTAGTATTGGATCTGTCCCTTGATGACTTCGATTTGTTCTTGGACCCTTACCAATTCGTTGTACACGGCTAAAACTTCTTCTGTCTCGTCTGCCTCCTCCATAATCTGGGTTAGCTGGGTTTCGGCTTTCTCGAGATTGCGTAATCGCGATTTCAGATCAGTGTACTCTCTGGTTACGTCTTGGCTTTCAATCGATTCGCTCAGAGGGTCCTGCTCGCTTTGATCCTTGATAGTGGTCAGAGCTTCGTTCAGTTGCTCTGCCGGGACTCGGATAGTTGCCGATGCTCGCAGAACCTTTGATCCACCTTCCAATTCCGTCTGGTACAGGTTAGCAGATACGACGAAGCCGCCCATTTCGTCAGCCATTCTGCTGATGGCGTCTAACGACGCAGAAGGGTCGTCCACCACTATTGTGATACTGGCGTTCTTTATTACGATGCGTTCCATTTCTTGTTGGGTGACATCGTGAATGGTTTTGGCGCCGAATTCTGCCTCTTCATATTCAACACCGGCTGGTACTTCTCGAGGGGCTGCGGCGAAATCTGCGGTGGTTTGCTCGTATTCTGAAACCGACTTTGGGGCAGACGCACAAGAGCCCAAAAGAAGGGCAAATAGCAGGAAGGCGATCAAATATTTGTTGAATGGCGATGTGATATGGGCTGGCATGAGTGGGCTCCTCCAATTAAAGAGAGATTATTCTTTCACTCTCAATAACGTCTTCTGTAGTGTTTTTGTTCCCCAGATTGTGAAAAAAGATAGAGTACCATTTTACCACCCGGCTTGAAGGCGAACAATATGACGCTCTGGTAATTGTGCATCTGCCATCCGAGTTTGCACCGCAGGGATATTATAAGTTAACCGGCGGTAATCCCAAGTGTTCTCTTCGGGATTATAAATCACGTACGCTGTGCGTGGATCGTGGTCACGCGGTTGACCTACTGATCCGGGGTTGATTATCGTCCGGGGAGATAAAGTTATTTTGTTGTTCGGGGTTGGTTTATAGACCACAAATTTTTTTTCTTCCCGTGTGTATACAACAGGCAAGTGTGTATGTCCCACAAAACAGTATGGAGTTGAAAAATAATCAAAATTCAATGCAGCAGTCTGGGAGTCCATCAGATATTCCCAAACAGGGTGTCTAGGACTTCCGTGTGTAAGGGTTACGTTATTGATTTCGATTTTTTGGTGTAAGCTGCTCAGAAATGAGATACTGCTTTCTGTGAGTGTCTTCTTGGTCCATTCAAGCGCTTGGCGCGCTTCCAAGTTGAAGGTTTTAGTGTCTATCTGGTCTAGTACGGCGGCGTCATGGTTGCCAATTATGCATCGCAGGTTAGGTAGTACGCGCACTTTTGCGATGCACTCGTTTGGATCCGGTCCGTAGCCTACCAAATCACCCAAACACCAGGCGGCGTCAAATTCACCCGCGTCGGTTAAGACCGCATCTAAAGCGGTCAGGTTTGCATGAATATCAGAGATAACCAGGATGCGCATGAATTAGCGGGCAAGCTCTTTGATAATTTCAGGAATAGATAATGGTAATTAGATGAAGCAAAGTCCAGGTTGGATCTAAGAATTAAGATATTATACTATCTCATTGGATCATTGGATGAAATTGCTACTTTCTCCCATATCTGGTATAAACCCAGTTTCCTGCTTTCTCCATCCGAAAGAAATGAATCAACGACCGTAAAACTACATTCATTAGCCAGGTTTGTCAATTCGTCAGCAAAAAAGTGATGAACGTATCGAAGCCCAAAGCCTCCGTGTCGCCAGTCAAGCAGGTAATCGCCTGGGTCGACACTCTCAGGGGTCAATCCAACTGTCTCCCACGGTTGTATGCGGGCGCGTAAACGCGGACTGTTCAGGAACTGCCATTCGGAATGTATAAAAGTACCGATGGGACCCAACAGTTTGTGCACTTGATGAAGCGCACCCTGGCGTAAATCTTCGCCTGGTAAATGATGGAGCACGGCAAATGCGAGCACAAAATCGAAAGGTGAGTTTGGAATATTGGAACTCCAGTTGGGAGATGAGAGATCAACCTGGAGGAATTTGGGTTGGGCGTTCTGGGCGGATTTATGATAGCTTCTATTGGGTTTTGAATTTTCGGATTCTGACATTAGACTTTGGATTAAGTCACCTTCCCTTTTAGTAGCAATTAGCAGCAGTTCATGACTGTTATCCAAGCCCACATAATGGCCTCGATATCCAGACTTTTTAAGGGAGAGCCACAACTCCCCGTTACCGCAGCCCAGGTCTAAGATGTTCGC
The DNA here is from genome assembly GCA_030611505.1 of Chloroflexota bacterium. Classification (GTDB taxonomy): domain Bacteria; phylum Chloroflexota; class Anaerolineae; order Anaerolineales; family UBA4823; genus JAUWPO01. The sequence goes on along the minus strand of JAUWPO010000034.1, from coordinate 2,903 downwards.
ATTTTGGGGCAATTGTGCTATGATTTGTTTCACACCAGGCTGAAGGCGTTGGCGTGTATCGGAAAATTGCTGTGCGAAGGTCTGGTAGAATTTTTGGTTGAGTTCAAGGAGACGGTTCAAAGTAACCTGATCCATAAAACCATTATAGCGTGAAAAGGCGGCCACGTTTTGTTTAAAATAGCTGCCCTTAATGTGTTGTTATTGCAACAGAATGGATGCCGACGTTCAAGTTTGGAAGAAGACTCGCCAATATACACCTGAAAAGCTAGCTCTCGCTCGCCAGGTGCTGGAAGAAGTGCGTGCCGGGCGTACTGTGGCTGATGCAGTGCGCCGGAATCCCTTGCCAGAAGGTGGATATGTCGGTAAACACTTACTTGTGGCAGTCTACCGGCAGCTAATACAAAGTGGTGAATGGCAGGCTGATCAAGCTCTTTTGGCACGCATACGGTTGAAGCCGGTTCGCACCTTATCGGGGGTGACCACAGTCACAGTGCTGACCAAACCCTATCCTTGCCCGGGAAAGTGCATTTTCTGCCCGACTGACGAGCGTATGCCAAAGAGCTACCTTCCGGATGAGCCGGGAGCTGCGCGCGCTTTGCATCACAAATTCGACCCATACGATCAGGTAAAGGCTCGCATAGAAGCGCTTGAGGCTGTTGGGCATCCAACGGACAAGATTGAACTTTTGATCCTGGGTGGGACATGGAGTTCCTACAAACGTGATTACCAGGAGTGGTTCGTCCTTCGATGCCTGGACGCTTTGAATAAAGTAGAGATTGCTACACTCGAAAAAGCTCAATTTCTGAATGAAACTGCACTTCACCGCAACGTTGGTCTTGTGGTGGAAACCCGCCCGGACCAAGTAAACCAGGTTGAAATCGCTTGGATGCGAGCTCTCGGTGTCACAAAAGTTCAAATGGGTGCGCAGAGCTTCGATGATAAAATCCTTAGTACAAATCAACGCGGCCATACTGTGGAAAAAACCCGCCAGGCAGTGGCATTGCTCAGAGCGGCGGGTATTAAAATTGTCTTACACTGGATGCCGAACCTGCTTGGGGCAACCCTCGAATCGGACCGCGAAGATTTTATACGCATGTGGGATGGTTTCTGCCCGGATGAGATCAAGATATACCCTACCCAGTTGTTAGCAAATGCTGAATTGTACGAATACTGGCTGCGTGGAAAATATCAGCCTTACACGACGGAAGAACTGATCCAATTGATCGCGGATATCAAGGAAACCATCCCGCGCTACTGCCGTGTCAACCGGGTCGTCCGCGATATTCCTTCCACAAACGTGGTAGAGGGAAATAAGCGTTCCAGTCTGCGGCAAGATGTCCAGGCTGAGATGAAACGAAGGGGAAGTCTTTGTCAATGCATACGCTGCAGGGAAGTGCGCGGCCAGAAGATCGATGTGGAAACCTTGCGATATAACGAATACACTTATATGGTTGGAAATACTGAGGAGCATTTCCTATCATTTGTGACTCCTGATGACAGATTGGCGGGCTTTCTGCGCCTTTCACTGCCTGGAGAGGGATCGCCAGGTTCAGGACTGGATGAATTAAAGAGCGCCGCGATTATCCGCGAGGTGCATGTATATGGTCAGTCGCTACCAGTAGGATCGGAAGAGAGCGGCGCTGCTCAGCACGTTGGCTTGGGCACGCGTTTGATCGAAGAAGCGGAACGGATTGCCGCACAAGGAGGGTTCCTTTGCCTGGCAGTGATATCAGCCATAGGCACTCGCCGCTACTATCGGCAGAGGGGGTTTGAGCGAGGGACTTTGTATTTAAATAAGAAATTGGGTTGATTGTTTACGGATAATCGAATATTTGTGGTGAAACGACTTTGCAGATGGATAAGAAACACCATCATTTTAAATAGCGATCTGGGCATGGGGTGGAAATATGTAAAGAATTAGTAATTTCATATTGACTTTTCCCGATTAATTTGCTGTCATTAACACGCGTTAGTAACGCGTGTTAGTATATGGTCTGTGAATTGTAAGGATAGCGCTTGAGCAAAAAACCTACAACCAGCCAGGATGTTGCCAAACTCGCTGGCGTTTCACGTACGACCGTTTCTTTTGTCCTGAATGACGTAAAAGGCATCCAGATCAGTGGGGATACGCGCCGAAAAGTATTAAAAGCTGCAGAAGAGTTGAAGTATGTACCAAATGCCGCTGCACAAGCGTTAGCCAGCCAGCGGGCGAAGATAATTGGATTAATTCTCACCCGCAGCCCACATCACATTGCAACCGACGCATTTATAACTCAAATTGTTAATGGCTTACTTGGGGTTATTCACCAGCATGATATGCGTTTATTGTTTGATATCATCGAACCCGAGCATCAGAGAAAGGCTTATTTGCAAATGGCGCGCGCAAAGCGCATTGATGGGATCCTGCTTTCTGGACCCAGGTCCGATGATGATGCACTCAAGATATTGGGGGAAGAGGGCTTTCCAACAGTGCTGATCGGGCAATTGCCTGGTACGGGGTTCTGTTCAGTTGATGTTGATAATCGCGCCGCGGCTAAAAATGCCGTGACACATTTGGTTAACCTGGGTCACGATCGGATTGCTTGTATCACGAATGCCCAACCTTCTTATACTGCTTCTGCAGATCGGTTAGCGGGATACAAGGATGCCTTAGATGAGGCTGGTTTGCATTTTGATGAATCATTGGTGCGTTATGGGGATTTCGATGTTGAGAGTGGATATGTCCAAATGTTTAGTTTATTAGAGGGCGGAATATCCTTCACTTCTGCTTTTGTTGCCAGCGATACAGTGGCTTTGGGCGCGAAGGCAGCTATTCGTGACCATGGATTAAATATCCCGCACGACATCGCCTTGGTTGGATTTGATGATTTGCCTTTTTCTCAGTACACGGACCCACCATTGAC
>JAUWPO010000119.1 GCA_030611505.1 Chloroflexota bacterium | reverse complement strand
GAGGTCCCGCCTCACCATCTGGTTTACAAGATTGCGGTAGCGAAAAATTTCTCGCAGTTCCTCGAGTTCCGGGGAGACTTGCTTCGATGAATCATATATCGAGCTTCTGGCTGTCTTTTCCATAATGGTTGTTCTTTATATTAGATTGCGTCGCAGCCACAGGCGTAGGCTCAACGGCATCCATGAAAAAACGAGGGGACGGATTTTGGCTCTTAATACCAGCCATGAGAACCATTTTCCGCCTTCACGGCGGTGTACTCGAACCATTTCGGGCCAGCAGCGGTCATCCTCGGCTACTGACTTGCCCGAGTCGTGTAAACGGAAGTTAGCCCAGGTGCGGGGGTGGTATTGAATCGCAGATATGCGTGCGATTCGCACCCATAAGTCATAATCCATAGCGAAATAGAAGGTCGGGTCGAGCGGACCTACCTCCTGCCACAGCTCAGCTCTGAAAAAGGACGCTTGCTGGGGGATATGGACGTAACCGCGCCTTAAACGGCGGTAGTCTGTCTGCCGGGCGGGGAATTTCCCTAGGGTGCGCCCGTTTTCGTCAACCAGATTGGCGTCCCCGTAGACCATACCTACCTGGGGGTGTGTTTGCAGGAATTCCACCGCCCCGGATATGGCATGTGGTAGATACGAATCGTCTGAGTTCAACCAGGCAAGAACGTCGCCTTTTGCGCGTTTAAAACCTTTATTGATGGCATCAGTTTGTCCTTTATCCGGCTCAGAAACCCACCACGCTAACCGGTCGGCATATTTTTGGATGATCTCCGGGCTGCCATCCGTTGACCCCCCGTCCACGATGATATATTCGATGGGCGTGTAATCCTGAGCCAGCACAGACAGGATAGTTTCCTCGAGAAACTGAGCCTGATTGTATGATGGTGTGACAATAGATACGAGGGGTGATGATGGCATGTACTACTGCCAGGATTCTTCGGAATAATAGATCGCGGCTGTATCTTTTGTCAAACTGCGTAAACGAGTGATCTCATCCGGGTCTAGACGGCGTTTCCAATTATTAAGATTCGCCTGGCTGTTGAGGTGGGTTGCGTAAATCGATTTGTCCGCTCGTTCCCCCGGATTGTTCTGACTGCTTGCTTTAATAATGACTTGTCTAACGTGTGCGGAAAAGCTCAGACCGAAGCTATTGTAAAGGCTGCGAAAACTGTCAATAGGATTGAGTGACAAATCCTCGTGGCGCACTACCTGGAATTTAGGATATTTGGATTCAAATTGTGCCACTACCTGGTAGATTATGCGCCACAGCAACCCACTCTGTCCGATGATGTCCTGCGGGTTTCCTGTCATCGCTAGCATATCGTCGCGATATGGTTCAAGCAAATCGTTCATCAGGAGCGGCTGCGCCAGTAAGTGCTCGAAATCGAACGACCAACCCAGGCGCTTTAAACTGCTGGCAATGGCTGCTGGGTGACGCACTATAATGACCACCTGGCAGCCCAACGTCTTCCCAAACCAGGGCGCCGAAAAGACCGCGAAAGGGTCTTTGAGAAGCGGGCGTTTATCCTGCATTCTTCCCAGAAAAAAGCTGCTGCTGTCCTGCAGCATAAGCGGTAGATCTTTAAACCTGCGGAAGGATTTAATGTCTTCCAGAACATGATATTGGAGGCGCAGGGTTTCTTGAAAGGCGGGCAGATAATCATCCTGGTTTTGTTCACAAATGTAAGTGTACCAGTGGTTGACCGGCGCACGTAGAATACCGGGTCGGTGCCAGATGTTGAGCGGTTCACTGATATAAACGGCTTCACCGCTGGTCGCTAGCATTTTCCCAACCCAGGTGGTACCTGACCGGTGAGCGCCTGTTACCAGGATAGGTCGTGTTTCATTATCAGGCACGCTGTTTCCCGTTGGTTGTATTTATATCCAGACCTGGCCACCCTTCAAGCTCATATGATTTGATTGGAAGTGATTTTCTTTCTGATGGGAGGCGATAATATCGATCAATTAATCCATCAGCACCAACGAGACTTGTCATGGCGTACAGAATCCGGTGCTTGTGCTTCAGTGTGAAGCCGGGTTTGTTGGTGAATGCACTCCAGTAAGATTTTAGCGCGGCTTTTGGTTGACCGCCATCCAATAAGTACCGCCCGTTCAAGCGATATGCGCCTGCATAGATTTGCTTCTTGTATCGTTTCACCAACGGGACTAGATCGGGTTGCTCTTCCATCCACTCAAGCAGCCGGAGAGCTTCCTCCCCAAACTTTGAAGCCTGGTTCACGTTCTTGGCTCCGGGATGGTGGCGGGCGGCAGCCCAGAGGCTGAAACTTTGATCATCACTCGTTCTGCCGATAGATTTGCTGCTGGTGGTGACATGGCGAACCGGTGTTGTCTTCGCGATCCGAATCCACAAATGGTGATCTAGAAGGTAATGGTACTCTGGGTCGAGGAAGCCGGTCTGATCGAGGACAGCTCTTCTCATAAAAACCGCTGGTTGGCAGATGATTCGGAAGCTCATCAGCTCTACCAGGCCCCAATTTCCAAACGCGAGCAGGTTCAATGGTCTGCCCTGGGCATCGATCGTGAGGGCGTCGCCAAAAACCATGCCTAACTCGGGGTCTGTTAGCAATGCATCGATGGCTTGCGACACTGCTCCTGGCAGGTATAAATCATCCGAATTTAACCAGGCGACTATATCTCCGCGGGCTCGATTAAAACCTTTATTGATTGCATCAGCCTGCCCCTGGTCGGGTTCAGAGATCCAATAGCCTAATTCGGTCTCATATCTGCGAATGATCTCCACACTGCCGTCCGTTGAAGCTCCATCAATGATGATATATTCGATAGGCTGGTAATCTTGAGCCAGTACCGAGCGAATGGTTTGCTCCAAGAATTTGGCTTGATTGTATGAGGGGGTAATAATTGATACTAAAGGATTAGTCGTTGTATGCATGTGGTAAGAGACACACGGGTCTTGCATCAATTATTGTGGCGAGGTCCGCATGTCAAAGATCAGGTAACCCTCCCCCTCAGCCAGGATTGGATAATTATCGTAAAGATACTGTTTTAAAGCGGGTTGGTCGTCAAACTGGTTGAAGGACGTGATCATAAAGTAATTTTTGCCGTCGGTCCGTTTATTGAAGAATTCCTCGAAGTCCTTATCGCTGCCGCGCAGTTTCATGAGCTTTTTTTCAGCGCGGTTGGGCCACAATGTGACTTTCCGCCAGCCATAGTACATTAAGCGGAAACCATAATCCTGTGTCAGCGCCATGATCTTACCATCTTCAGGAAGATGAGAAGCGATTTCTCCCCAGTATGCCGGCTCTTGCCTGTGGTCTTGGGCGTATTGTGGGAGTATTGCTATCCAGCTCAAATATCCCACCCCGACTAAGATGACGACCCCGAATAGAGCTTGCCACACCTTACTTTGCTGGACGATGCGGGTTAGGATGAGTCCAACCATTGGAAGGAGTGAGATCGAAATGATGGGGATTAACTGCAAATGGTAATAGTTATGGGTGTACATCTGGTAAGGTAGAAAGAGACCGTAAAGGACATAACCCACCCACAAGCCGATTAGCAATGCCCGGTTGCGGGGTTTGGATATCAATACGCCCGTGAATGCCAGGAGCAAGACGGTTAGCCCCATCAGGTCCTGGACGAAGTTTAACCAGCGCATATAAAATGCGGGCTGCAGCAGGAGGTGGGAAAGAGAGAAGGTCCAACCGGACAGGTATTCAGATGTCCGGGCTCCCTTCCCCAAATAAAAAATAGCCGCGGGTGATATCATCAGAACCGCCATGCTCCAGACCTGGGGGTCACGCCAGCTTCTCTTGAACCCGCGTGTATAAAGGACCACGGCGACAGCCGCACCTGCGACGATATAAATTGAAACCGCCTTGGTTAGAATGGCAATCCCGGCGAATAAACCTGTCAAAAGAGCCCATTTCCATTCCCGATTCTCACTCCAGCGGTATAGTGTGTACATGGATAGCAAAATCCACATCACCATGCCGGGGTCTGGCTGGAAGGAGCGGCTGGCTTGAACGCCGAATGGAAGGACGAAATAATAAGCGAGTACGAGAACGACGCTGCCGTATGTGATGACCCTCTTTGAGGGGACATCTTCCTCCGCAAGAGCATAATTCGTCATACGCAAAGCCAGCCCGAATAAAGCCACACCTCCGATGATCCAAAATAAAGTCGTGTATAAACGCGCGATCCACAAGTGCTCCTCACCTATAAGTCGATATGTGGAGGCGACAATCCATTCCAGAATGGAGGGTTCATATTTGCCGGTCGATTTTATGAAGGAGATGGCTTGCTGGCGGGTTTCCGGGTCAGCAGATGGGGACATTTGATAGTAAATTCCCCGAGCGATAATGGCTCCTCGCAGTTGACGTGTGGGGTGAAAATCAACAGGTTGGTCAGTCAGGTCGTACAGGCGCAGAGCCAGTCCCAGGCAAAATATTACCAGTACCCCTATCCCGATGAAAATCCAATAGTGACTACGAGGCTTCTCCTGGAGGGATGATCCAGTTTGCGAAGCAGAATCGGTTGAGGTGTCTCGCGATGTTGAGTTTGTCACCATTTATTTTCTTACTCGCGGTTGTTAAAAGAGGGTATCGTAATCTACCTTTGGGAATACAGTCAGTTTCCCGCCGAATGTCGCATCCAACACCTGACGTCCAGCCTGCTCGTAAGCACTGTGCGCCAAACGATAGGCGGATTCGGAAGTCTCCAGATCGGGCAACTGCCACCGGAAGCCCTTACCGAAGTAGGCAGCATCAAAGTGGTCAGGGTCATCGCCTTGGGAGATGATTGTGGTGTTGGGTTGACCTTTGGTTGTGAAGTTGTGATCAACGCCAATCAGAACGACCTGGTTAAATCCCATGAAATAAGCTAATTGCAGGGCGACGTAAGTCACGGTTGCGCCTTCCCAGATGCGACCACATGCATCACGGGCAAACTTAGGACCAGTATAGGTCGTATACAGGAATATCGTATCATCGTTGGGTCGGACCAGATCGTGCGACCGCCACGAAAGGAATTTTGGGATGGGCAGGGTTTGTATATCAGCAGCACATTGCTCGATCACCAGGCTGTTCACCGAAAGGTAATAGGTTGTCGTGAATCCCAAATCAGGGAATAGCAAGTAGATACGGTTCATTCCGAATGTATATTCGGATTTCAACTTGGTGAGATCGGTATGCTTCAGGCTGGGTCCATTTCCAATGATGAAGCAGCGCTCGCCGTGCATGATGTCTTTGTAAGCAGATAATCGCTGGATGCTTGCTCTTCGGAGTGGGTGGAGGGTTGCCGCTGGCCACTGAGAGGCGCGCTGAATTGTAGAACGCATGCTGCTTCCGGCACGCCAGATCGAAGCGGGGAGACTCTGTTTAATATTATTTTTCAAACAAACAGCTCTCGTGGGGAAATATGCAGGATAAGTTTGCTTATTCTGTGCTCAAGCGCGCCGTGGCTCCCCCGTCGACAATCAAAGCTTGACCGGTCATGTAGGAGGATTGGGTTTCGTCAGCCAGGAAGTAGATGGCGTGTGCGATCTCCTCAGACGTTCCGACGCGGCCGCTGACGGTCTTGCGTGCCAGGTTGTCTAGGCGCGCTACGATGTCGTCGCCGCTGATGTGCCCTCTGCTCAGACCTGCGCGCAACATGGGGGTATCAACAGCACCAGGCAGAATGGCATTGGCGCGGATATTATCAGGGGCGAATTCGATCGCCACCGCGCGCGTCAGGGCCAGTAAGCCTCCTTTGCTGGCAGCATAGGCAGCGATATCTGCCGATGTTGCAACGGCATGAACGGAAGATACGTTCACAATTGCTCCGCCGCCGGCTGCTTTGAGCAGGGGATGAGCAAGTTTGATTCCCAGGAATACGGAGCGCAGGTTGGATGCCATCACGGAGTCCCATTCTTCTACCGTGGTTTCGAGGATCGGTTTGGCAATCTGCAGCGCGGCGTTGTTCACCAAAGCGTGAAGAGTCTCAGTGAAGGCGCTCGCCTGGCTGAAAATCGATTCTAGATTCTCTCCGATAGAGATATCCGATTGAATGAACAACCCGTTATCGGGGAAAGGCTCCCCGAAAGTCGCCCGGTCGACACCAATTACATGCCAACCTTTATCAGTGAAGAGTTTCACGGTGGCGCGGCCAATGCCGCCGGCTGCACCGGTGATAAGCATGGTACGAGAGGATAAATGAGAATTGTCAGGGGTCATTGTGCTACCTGTATGTACTTAAAAAGATGGAGTAATGCCTAATCCATCCAGCAGGTTGCGGATGGTGTTCCAGTGAACGCGCTCCCAGGCAGCAGGGCTTGAGTTTGCGTTATGCGGAGCCAGCATAACGGTCTCCATTTGCCGAAGTGGGCTTTCCAGGGGCAGAGGCTCTTCTTCAAAAACGTCAAGCGCAGCACCGGAGATGGTTCCGCTTTGTAATGCTTCAATCAATGCCTGTTCGTCTATTATGGTGCCGCGTGATGTGTTGATAATGACAGCAGTGGGTTTCATCAATCTCATGGAGGGCGCGTTAATCAACCGGTAGCTGGTCGGGTTGAGGTCGCAGTTCAGACTGACGAAGTCCGATCGTCTGAGGAGGTCATCCAGGCTTGTCATTCCAACTCCGTTATCGAGTACAAAGTCGGGGTCGATTTCGATGATGTCGTTGCCCAAGATCTGCATGCCGAAAGCTCGCCCCAAGCGTATCACGGCTTTTCCAATGTTCCCGATGCCGACAACCCCCAATGTGCATTCGCTGAGCGAGCGCCCGGGGATTTTTTCCCATTTACCTGCTTTCATATCGCGATCCATCCACGGATGCTGGCGAGCGAAGGCGAGAATATAGCCCAACACTGTATCCGCTACAGGCAAGGTGAAAGCATTTGATGTGCGGCGCACTTTGATACCCAGTCGTCTGGCTGCTTGCTGGTCGATTGAATCTATGCCAGTACCCCATTTGGAAATCACTTTCAATCGGGGGGCGCAGGCTTCTAAGACTCGGGCGGTGTATCGGTCGTCTCCACAAAGTGTGCCATCGAATTGCCCGGCGTAAGCCAGGACTTGCTCTTCGCTGAGACGCTCATGGACATCAGCGATGATCAATTTCAAGAGATGTTCCTCAAAAACGTGTTGAAAGCGGTCTATGATTGGTATGATGTAGGGGGCAGAAATTAAGACTGTATGCATAAGATATATCGCTAAAAATATTTATAAGAGATAAGAGAAAGAACCTTTTCTCTTATCCATTATCCTCTTTCCCTTGTGTCATCAATAATTCAACAATTTGGAAGTCCAGCTCTTCGTCGATGTCCCATGCTTCGGGAGGATCAATATCAAACATCATCGGGCGTTCACCCAAACGGTTGCGGCGAGCCAACAGGGTCTGGCGTTTGAAGATATAAAGACAGGAGTTTTCTTCATAGACTGGCGGGAGGTCTTGAGTCTGGAGCAGAATAGCTGGATCGTGATTGATCGCCCTTCCTGATTGATCCCATAGGCGAGTTTGTATACGTGTGACGGAGAAAAGCGAGTCGTAGACCGGGTAGTTTGACATCAAGGTTTGAACTGCTTTTGAAATGGTTTCAGAGCGCAGTAGGGGATTTGTGCTGTGGGTTTGCAGATAGAAGTCAGCCTGCACTTGAGATATGT
>JAUWPO010000017.1 GCA_030611505.1 Chloroflexota bacterium | reverse complement strand
AATTTTTTTATCCCAGCAGTGTTGCCGTCATCGGAGTTTCATCCCTGCCTACGAACTTAGGGCGCAATATCGTAGCCAATTTAGTGGAGTACGGCTTCAAAGGCATCGTCTACGCCGTCGGTCCGCGCGGCGGGATGATCGAGACCCGCCGCATCTACCGCACCGTAGGGGATATTCCCGACAACGTCGACCTGGCTGTGATCCTGACGCCCGCCCATACAGTACCGGGTATATTAGAGGAATGCGGTCAGAAAGGCATCCGCTGGGTCATTATTGAGACAGCCGGCTTCAGCGAATACGCAAATGAGGCTCTCCAGATAGAAGAAGAGATGATCCGCGTGGCTGATGAGTACGGCATCCGATTCGTCGGTCCGAACTGCATCGGTGCTATCAACATGGAGAACGGGTTCTGCGTCCCCTTCCCGCGCCTACGGAAGTTTGTCAAACCAGGCGATGTCTCCATCATCACCCAGAGCGGCGGCGTGGGCATGAGCGCCCTCAACCTGATGGCCAACGATGGTTTGGGTCTCAATAAGTTCGTCTCGGTGGGCAATATGCTCGACATTGAAGCCGAGGACATGCTGGAATACCTGATCACCGACGAAAGCACCGGTCTGATCTTTCTTTACCTGGAGAGCATTCGCGACGGTCGCCGGCTGATGGAAATCGCCCGCCGGGCGACTAAGCCTATCCTGGCCTTCAAATCCAACATCGGCAAACTGGGGCAAAACATCGCCCTGTCTCACACTGTATCCCTTACCAGTGATGATAAAGTGGTTGATGCGGCTTTCCACCAAGCAGGGATCATTCGCATTCACGACGCTACCTCTTTTGGCAATAATTTGAAGATATTGGAATTGCCCCCTATGAAGGGGGACAACCTGGCAATCATTTCGCGATCCGGTGGTCACGCTGTGATAGCAGCCGATGCCTGTGAATTGTCCGGTTTCGACCTGGCGCGCTTCCCAGATAGCTATTTACGCCGTATCGAAAAGAACTTCCGCGCTTCGGTCATCCGGCTGACCAATCCGCTCGACCTGGGAGACCTGTTCGACCTGGAAGTTTATGCCCAGATCGTCGAGCAAACCTTGCAATTGGACGACGTGGATGGTGTGGTCTTCCTGCATACTTCACTCTCCGAGGCGGAAAACCAGACCAGCCGTTTACTGCTGGAGCGTCTGATCGAGCTTGTGGATAAATACCATAAGCCGGTCGCCTACTATGTATCCGCCGCCGCCCAGGAAGTGAGCTACTTGAAGCAAAATTACAACTTCCCAATCTTCACTCTGGTAGTGGAGACCATCCGCGCTCTGGAGATTAGCCACCGCTACTATGTCCAGTCCCAGAAGGTCCACACCAGGCAGGACATCCCCACATTCGAGGTGGATAAAGCGCAGGTGCGCTCCCTGATCGAGCGGGCCAAAGCCGAGAGCCGCGACCTGCTGCTCTCTGAGGCATTGGCGATCCTGGAAAGCTACAACATCCCCACGGTGCGGGGCATGGTGGCGCTGACGGTCGCCGAGGCCCGCACAGCAGCCGAGGAGATAGGCTACCCGGTCGCTATCAAGATTATCGCCGAACATATCTCGCACAAATCGGACGTCGGCGGTGTGCAGCTCAACCTGCGTAACAGCCCAGCCGTGGCGGCGGCTTTCGAAGACATGATGACACGCATCCAGGTCGCTTACCCAGAAGCCGGAGTGGATGGCGTTCTGGTGCAGCCGATGGTCACCGGCGGCAGGGAGCTGATCTTAGGTGGGCGGCAGGACCCCCAGTTCGGTCCGGTCGTGATGATAGGTCTAGGTGGCATCTTTGTAGAGATATTCGAGGAGTCCGTCGTGCGCGTTGCGCCTATTTCGCGCCGCGAAGCCGTAGAGATGATCGAGACCCTACGCGGCGCCCAGATCTTGCAAGGGGCGCGCGGTCACAAGCGCTCGGACATAGAGGCACTGGTAGAAGCCCTGCTGCGCCTGTCCCAGCTCCTGGTAGATTTCCCGGAAATCAAGGAGTTGGACATCAACCCGCTGCGGGTGTTCCACGCGCGCGGCGGCTGCCGGGCGCTAGATGCGAGGATGATACTTGGATAGATGAGGGGTAGTATCGAAATTACGGCACAATTAAATCAAGCATCTGTGCCAGTTCGGTTGGGCTCTCGGTCGTCAGGAAGCGGTAACGCTGCTCGCTCGAAAGCGGGTAAACACTCAAGTATCTTTTCGCATGCTTGCGAAAAAGGATCAACCCCCGTTCCTCGCCGTAAAAATCCAGCATGCGTGCTAGGTGGCGGGATACCATCTCCTGCACCTCACCCGGCGGCACCTGTTCTCTATCCCGGCGTGCGAAAATCCACGGATTGCCAACCGCAGCTCGGCCGATCATGATGCCATCACAGGCGGTATGCGTCTTAAGGCGCTCGATATCGGCGACCGTGCGCACATCGCCGTTCCCGATCACCGGGATCGAAACAGCCTGTTTAATTTCGCCAATCGCATCCCAGTCCGCCTGACCGCCGTACCCCTGTTCTTTCGTGCGCCCGTGAACCGCGATCAGCGCGCCACCGTTTTCCTCGATTATGCGAGCGATAAGGCAGTAGTTGCGCGACTCTTCATCCCAACCCAGGCGTATCTTGGCGCTAAGGGGCACTTCCAGTTCGCGGTACAAGGTGCGGAAAATGCGGGCTACTTTAACAGGCGTGCGCAGCAAACCAGCGCCCGCGCCGCGGCCAGATACCCGCCTTACTGAGCAACCCATGTTCACATCGATAATATCCGGGCCGAACTCCTGCAGCCGCAGCGCGGCTTCCAACAAGCGGGCAGGCTCATTGTCAAAGATTTGAAATACAACCGGTCGCTCTGCGGTTAAAAAGGTCAGTTTCTTCAGTACGCGTGGGTTTCCCTGGATAACATCCAGCGCATTGATGAACTCGGTGTAGCTCATCGCCGAGCCCTGTTCACGGCATATAGAGCGGAAGGGCATATCAGAAAAGCCTTCCATAGGCGAGAGGATCAAATCTCCAAATACCGGGATAGTACCAACCGAGAATGTGAGGGTGTTGGGGAGCTGCGGAGATTGGGCGCCGGAGGGCATGGGGTGTATGTACAAAAGAATGGGGATAAGGGATAGGGGTTGGCGCCCTTTTCCCCTACCCCTTATCCTCTATTAAAGCCTGCTTTAATGCTTGTCGTAAGGAACGTTCTTCGATGACCTCAATCCCTTCAGACCAGGTTTCTGCACGCCGCAGTTGGCGTGGCACAATGGCTGTCTTGAAACCTAGCTTGAGAGCTTCATTCAATCGGACTGGCATCTGGCTTACTGTGCGCAGTTCGCCGGAGAGACCCACTTCGCCGATAAGGACGGTCTCTGCTCGAACGGGCTGATTGCGCACCGAAGAAGCGATCGCCGCCGCAACTGCCAGGTCGGCTGCCGGTTCCCTGATCGACAGACCGCCAACCACATTCACGAACACGTCCTGGTCCGCCAGCCGCAGTCCCATCCGGCGGGTGAGAACCGCCACAGTAAGCAGCAGGCGGTTGAAATCCACCCCGTTCGGTGTGCGGCGTGGATTGCCAAAAGAAGTCGGGCTGGTCAATCCCTGAATTTCGACCAGGATTGGACGTGTACCTTCCATCGTGACAGCGATCGCCGAGCCAGGCGCATTCACCATCCGTTCAGCCAGGAAAGCTTCGGAAGGATTGGTTACTTCCACCATCCCCCGCCCCATCATCTCAAAAACTCCTACCTCCGAGGTGGCTCCGAAGCGATTTTTGATCGACCGAAGCAGTCGATAAGACTGGTAGCGATCACCTTCCAGATAAAGTACCGTGTCAACGATATGTTCCAGAACACGCGGTCCTGCTATCGCGCCTTCTTTGGTAACGTGCCCTATAAGGAATACGGCTGTCCCGGAAGTTTTTGCAAGTTCTCTCAAGCGCGACGCCGTCTCACGCACCTGTGTGACCGATCCAGCTAAGGAATCCAGTTCCGGAAGGTACGTGGCTTGCACAGAGTCAACGATTAACAGACCGGGTTGAATTTCGGAGACGTGTTCCAAAATAACCGGTAGTCTCGTTTCAGTGACCAGGTACAGGTCCTCTGGTATCAAGCCTGAGATTTCGCCGTTATCAACCCGAATATCGCCATCAGACTGCAGCAAACGCTGGGCACGCATCCTGATCTGGCGCTCTGATTCCTCGCCCGAGACGTAAAGCACCCTAACCTCGCGTGCCAAATCCAGGCTCATCTGCAGCAGCAGGGTCGATTTCCCAATGCCCGGGTCACCACCTATCAGCACAATTGATCCCGGTACAACACCGCCGCCCAGAACGCGATTAAGCTCGTTGATGGATGTGGGCAGCCGCTCATCCACCTCTCCGCCGATATCCGTTAACCGTCGCGGCGTTGAGCGCACACCGGAACCGCGGCTGGCGTGTTTGGCAGCCGGCGGTCGACTTCTCTGGATGACCTCCTCCACCATGCTGTTCCATTCACCACACTGCGGGCAGCGTCCCATTTCACGAGGGCTGATGCGCCCGCACTGCTGGCAAACATATTGTATGTGTGTCTTTGACATATGAGTATTATAATTCAACCCTTTCTTATAAAAACAACACTGCCCTGGGAGTAACTCTCAGGGCAGCCGGTTTGAAAAATTTTTTCAATAGTTTATCGCCGCGGCTATCCTGCCGCCACGGCTTCTGTTGTCAGTTCAGCCTCCCCTTCACCTTGCCGTAGGACGATTTCATCATCTTCAACATCCACAATGATCGCTTCGCAATCCTCAAATTCGCCCGCCAAAAGCGCATCGGACAGGCTTTCCTCCACCTTTTGTTGGATCACCCGCCGTAATGGACGAGCTCCAAAATCCGGGTCATATCCCAACTCGGCCAATTTATCCAGCGCTTCTTGAGTGGCGGTCAGGGAGATATCGTGTTCCTCCAAACGTTGGGAAACCTTGTCCAGTTCCAACTCTACAATCTGGGTGATATCATCTTTACTTAATGCACGGAAGACGATCACATTATCGACCCGGTTGACGAACTCTGGACGGAATACACGCCTCAGCGAATCCATCAATTTTTTTCGCATCTCATCGTAAGCCTGTTGTTCCTCAAGGTCTTCATCGCTCTTGAGTGAAAAACCCATCGACGATTGGCGCTTGATCATTTCGGCGCCTACGTTGGAGGTCATCACGATGATGGCATTACGGAAATCCACCTTTCGACCCTTTGCATCAGAGAGATGTCCCTCCTCCATAATCTGCAAGAGCATATTATGAGCCTCCGGATGCGCTTTTTCTACCTCGTCAAAGACCACAATCGAATACGGTCTGCGTCGCAAGGCTTCGGTGAGTTGACCGGCCTCCTCGTAACCCACATACCCGGGCGGCGCACCAACCAGACGGCTAACAGAATGTCGTTCCATGAACTCGGACATGTCCAACTGAACTAGCGCGTCTTCGCTGCCAAACATAAAGCGCGCCAGGGCTTTGGTCAGCTCGGTCTTGCCAACGCCCGTCGGTCCGAGAAAAATGAAGGATCCAATCGGTCGGCGTGGGTCTTTCAAACCCGCCCTTGCACGACGGACTGCTTTCGAAATTGCTTCGATTGCTTCTTCCTGACCGATGATGTGTTTGCGTAACTCGTCCTCCATCAACAGCAGGCGCTGCGATTCTTCTTGAGCAATCTGCATTACAGGTACACCGGTCCACATCGAGAGGAGCTCAGCTATGTCATCTGCTGTGACCACAGGACTGGAGGATCGATCCCATCCCGTACGCATAAGATCCAACTGCTGCTCCAGATCTTCCTGACGGAGCAGATAATTCTGGGCGTCATCGCTGCGCCCTTCTTCCATTGCTAACGTGTGGCTTTGGCGCAGATCGCGCAACTGTATCATCAAATTTTTCGCTTTTTCTGCTGCGGGGCTCTTGTACATGCGTACCCTGGAAGACGATTCATCGATCAAGTCAATCGCTTTATCCGGTAAGAATCGATCAGAAACATATCTTGACGAGAGCTCAGCTGCTGCGTCAATGGCTTCGTCGGAAATCGTCAGGCGATGATGATTTTCATAAGCTTTGCGCACTCCGCGCAGGATCTCCACCGTTTCATCCACGCTGGGTTCTTCCACGATCACTGGTTGGAAGCGGCGCTCCAGTGCGGCATCGCTCTCGATGTTTTTGCGGTATTCATCAATCGTCGTTGCGCCGATCACTTGCAGTTCGCCTCGAGACAGTGCTGGTTTAAGTATGTTAGCAGCATCAACGGACGAACCGGCAGAACCTGCGCCGACCAGCATATGGACCTCGTCAATAAACAGGATTGACCCGGATGCTTTAAATTCGTCAATCACTCTCTTTAAGCGTTCTTCGAATTGGCCACGGTACATTGTGCCGGCAACAAGCGATCCGACATCTAACTGTAACACGCGCTTATCAAGTAAAAGTGCGGGTACATCTCCTTCAACGATCCTCTGAGCGAGACCCTCTACGATCGCTGTTTTCCCGACGCCAGGCTCGCCAATCAATGCCGGATTGTTCTTCGTTCTGCGAGCCAGTATCTGAATAACCCGCTCGATTTCCATCACTCGACCTATTACCGGGTCCAGCTTTCCTTCTTCTGCCCACCCTGTCAGGTCTGTGGCGAGCTGATCCACCAGGGGGGTCTTTTGTTTAGATTTCCCACCCTGCGCCGATCTTTGCTCCCTCGCTGGGGTGGACCGGCGAGATGTGCTGCTCTCCTGGAGAACTCTGCGTGTCTGCCGGCGGATCTGTTCAGAGGTAACGCCTAATTTTTTCAATACATCCAAGGCGATGCCTTCATCATAATTTACCAACCCCAATAAAAGATGCTCTGTACCGATATAATGATGACCCAACTGCCGTGCCTCTTCAACTGCCAGCTCCAGGACCTGCTGCATGCCAGGGGACAGCTCTAACTTGCTGCCCTTGTATTGACCGGTGCCTGTCATCCTTTCAACTATCTCCTGCACCCGGTTGACCTCTAATCCTAGTTCGCGTAATACACGACCGGCGACACCACCTTCCTCGCGGATCAAACCCAATAGTAAGTGTTCTGTCCCGATGTGATGATGGCGCATGTGCTCAGCTTCCTGGTGAGCCAGGCTCAAAACCCTGCGCGCCCGTTGTGTAAATCGTTCCATGCCAGCCATAATACCCCTCCTACCTATAAATCAATGCCAGGTTCATTCACAATTATCATACGCAGTGTTTATTCGTGCAGTTACCTGGTTGTGATTACTATTACTTCTCGTGGAATCACTTGATTACGAGATGTTTTGTCCGATTAGATTCTACCAGAGTTTGTCCAGATTACACTGCTTTTTGTGCTTAAAGGCTGTTAAGTTAACAGAACTCTTATTCAACACCCAGACAAGTGAAACAACATCTGTTAAAAACAAAAGAGCGCACTCCAAATGAGCACGCTCCTTCAAATTCATATCAACTCGGTAGGTTTTTCGCAGTTTTACTCTATTTTACCTGCATCTAATCGATATTTACCTGTGGGTAGGACGGCGCTTTGACCTAATTATCTGCCTCATCAACCTTTTCAGTTACTTCTTCCACCTCCACCTCGGCTTCAACTAATTCTTCTTCGGCTTCTTCTACGATTTCTTCTGCAGCGGTCTCAATTTCTTCAGCTTCTTCCTCGATTTCTTCTGCTTCCTCTTCAATATTTGCTTTGACTTCCAGCTCTTCCTCAACCGTTTCTGCTATCTCTTCTATCTCTTCAACTTCGTCCGCCTCGGCCTCTTCAGATATTTCTTCTAATTCTATCTCGGCTTCAACCAATTCTTCTTCGGCTTCTTCTTCGATTTCTTCTGCTTCCTCTTCTATATCTGTTTCGACTTCCAGCTCTTCCTCAACTGTTTCTGCTATCTCTTCAACTTCGCCCGCCTCGGCCTCTTCAGATATTTCTTCTAATTCCATCTCGGCTTCAACCAATTCTTCTTCGGCTTCTTCTTCGATTTCTTCTGCTTCCTCTTCTATATCTGCTTCGACTTCCAGCTCTTCCTCAACTGTTTCTGCTATCTCTTCAACTTCGTCTGCCTCGACCTCTTCAGTTACTTCTTCTAATTCTATCTCGGCTTCAGGAACCTCTTCTTGTGCCCTGTCCACTTCATCAGCCAGCGCCATCTTCCAGTCCAGGTCGGCGTACGCTGGAGAGTCAACCTTACGCAGGCTCAACCCGATCCTCCTGCGATCTGTATCGACCTTAATTATCCGTAAGGTCACCACATCTCCTTCGGACACAACTTCCTTAGGATGTTCAATACGATGGTCGCTCAACTCAGAGACGTGTACCAAACCCTCCAATTCATCATCAATTCGGGCAAAAGCCCCAAACTTTGTTAAGTGTGTGATTGTGCCCTCGACCAGCAAGCCATCTCGCAAGTGAGCAACTTTTTGTACCCAGGGATCCTCTTGCAATTGGCGTATGGATAGTCCGATGCGTTTGCGGTCGCGGTCCACGCTGATAACCTTAACATCAACTTCTTGCCCAACTTCCAATACTTCATTTGGATGCTTGATACGCTCCCAGGATATTTCCGAGAGATGAACCAAACCATCTGCACCTTCAATGTTGACAAACGCACCAAAATCTGCCAGGCTGGTGACACGTCCCGTATGAACCGCTCCTTCTTCCAGCTCTTCCAGCAACCGGTCTTTTAAAGTATCACGGGTTTCCTGCAAAGCCACACGTTCCGAGAGGATTAAACGGCGGCGCGTTCGATCCATCTCTATAACACTGACCTCAATTTGTTCACCAACCAGGGTTCCCCAACGCTCTTCCGGGGTTTCTCCAGTAAAGGATAACCGCCGCAGCAAACTGACTTGCGAAGCCGGTACAAACCCGCGCAACCTTCCTATCGGTACGATTAACCCTCCCTTGTTGTACCCGATCACCTCGCTTTCGAAAGTGCCTCCCGTTTCTAAGAGCTGCTCTACGCTTTCCCAATCCTGCTCTTCGCGGGCACGTGTATAAGAAAGCACCACATTCCCGCTGGGATCCTCTGGGGCGACTACGTAAACTGGTATCTCTTGACCTATTTCGAAAACGGTTTTTTCTTCGTCGGATATTTGGTCGAACTCCCTCCCCGAAATTACTCCTTCAGACTTTGTCCCAATACTAACTAAGATTTCGCTCGCCCGGATTTCGGCAATATTCCCCAGGCGAACTTCTCCTTGTGTGGGGAAATCTAGTTTGAGTTCTCCTTCGCTTAAGAGAGTTTCCATCGGCGAACTGTCTTCTTCTTTCCCAACGGCGCTTTCACCTTCTTCGATCGTTTGGTCGTTTTCAATCTCCTCCTGCTGCTCCAAAGGAGCTTCATTCTGTTCCATGTGTTTGCTGACTCCGACTTGCTGTAAATTTGTGGGGAGTATTATAAAGGTGAACAAGCAACTTGACAACCTTTGTGATAAGATTAGAATATCCGTTTAATATTCTGTGAGCGCACCTGATCAACAGTATCTTGTCCATTCCAAGACTAATGCACCTCACGCTAACTAAGAGTTAATTAATGCTTCCGATTTATCCGTTTACCGCTATCGTCGGCCAGGATCGCATGAAACGTGCCCTGGTTCTCAACGCTGTTGACCCCCGCATAGGTGGAGTACTGATACGTGGTGAGCGTGGGACCGCAAAATCCACTGCCGCCCGCGCAATGGCCGCACTTCTACCCCAAATCGTAGTCTTTGCCGATTCACCTTTCAATGACGACCCAAATGCTCCCAATACCTGGTCTGATTGGGTAAAGGAGCAAATGCCAGCAGACAAAGAACTGGTAACAGAAAAACGCCAGATTCGGTTCGTTGATTTACCGGTCTCCGCCACCGAGGATCGCGTGGTAGGAACCCTTGATATCGAAAAGGCGATTCAGAAAGGTGAACGGCACTTCGAACCAGGTGTTCTTGCAGCCGCCAATCGTGGTTTGCTCTACATCGACGAGGTGAACCTGCTTGACGATTATGTCGTAGACCTCCTGCTCGACTCCGCCGCTATGGGGGTCAACATTATCGAAAGAGAGGGGATATCCTTCTCCCATCCGGCGCGCTTTATCCTCGTCGGGACGATGAACCCTGAAGAAGGAGATTTACGTCCCCAACTGCTGGATCGATTCGCATTATCTGTTGAAATCCACGGGATACGCGACGCCAGAGACCGGGTACTCATTATGCAGCGCAATTTGGCATTTGAGACAAACCCTGAAGAATTTCGCCAGCAATGGCTGCCTCCCGAGGTGGAATTATCTCGCCAGATCGAAGGAGCACGCACATTAATTGACAAAGTCACTTACTCCAATCGTGATCTGCTTTCCATAGCGGCTTTGACTTCTTCCTTAGACGTGGACGGGCATCGCGCCGACTTAGTGATTTTGAAAACCGCCCGAGCTCATGCAGCTTTTGAAGGCAGGACAGCGATAACTGGTCGCGATATCGCTCTGGCAGCGGAATTGGCTTTACCTCACCGTATCAAGCGCGGTCCCTTCCATCAATCCGAGATAACGACTGAAGAACTGCAAGAACGAATTGAACAGCTGCAAGGCGCTTCGTCAGGTGAAGGTGAGCCTGAACCCGTGCCCAAAGAGGAGTCACACAGCGAAAAAAAAAAGCCCTAACAACGGAAATCCAGGTCGAAGATACGCAGCAAGTCCCCGCCGAACCCGCTCATCAGAAAGTCTTTGATACAATCAGCTCCAACTGGTGGGAGGGTGGAGAAAAAGTAAAGGTCGGTTCAACCTTTAACCCACGCAAGATTGACAATCCACTCGATAGAATAAAACGCCGGCATGCCGGTAGGCGCTCGCGTTCACATACCGATCGCAAACGCGGTCGCTATATCCAAGCTCGTCCAGCTCACGGAAAAACCGATGATATCGCTTTCGATGCTACCATTCGCGCCGCTGCGCCGCACCAAAAGAAGCGCATCGAACAGCGTAAACAGCTGGCTTTTGCCATTAAATCCAGCGACTTTCAGCGCAAGATCCGAGTCAAGAAGACTGCAAACTTGATTCTATTCGTTGTTGATGCATCCTGGTCTATGGCTGTTGCAGAACGCATGTCGGCTACTAAAGGTGCCATACTTTCCCTCTTGACCGATGCCTACAAACGTCGCGACCGGGTTGGGCTGGTTGTATTCCAGAAAAACCGCGCTACACTCATCCTTCCCCCAACTAATTCTGTTCAGCTTGCCAAACGCGCGCTGGCTGACATCCCGGTTGGTGGAAAGACACCCCTTTCTGCTGGTTTGTACAGCGCTCACCAGGTTATCCAAAAAGAACGCATCCTGCATCCTGATGTGAACCCCTTAATTATCCTTCTGACCGACGGGGCTGGCAACGTCTCGATGAGCAGTCTCCCTCCACAGGAGGAGGCAAACCGTCTGGCAGACCAAATTTCCGTCGACGATATCCGAAGCGTGGTCATAAATATGGAACACGCCGCTTTTGATCAAGGTCTTGCACAAAATCTGGCCGATCACCTCCAGGCACACTGCTACACTTTAAACGAACTCAAGGCTGAAACCCTTTACCAGAAAGTGAAAGAAGAGATGGCATCCTGATTATTCCTATTTTTCGAGCTTCTTAAACTCTTATTGCTTTCAGGAGAGCATTGTGCGGAAGATATTGTCTTATGTTGCATAGCGTACACACAAATCGTTCGTTTTATCTGGTTTTCATACTTACGCTCGCTTTATCTGCTTGCGCTGGAGGCAGCCCAACTGGTGTGGTTATTAGTCCTGAATCAAATAAAAATCCAGGAACGCCATATGAAGATGCTAGTATGCAAGAACAACCACCTACTCCATCAACCCTTCCCGATGATCCGACAACCCTTTCCCGAATCTCTACTCCCCAAACGACAGATAATAAGAACACCCAATACATCCTCAGCGCTGAACTCAATTACGACAATCACCATCTGGCTGTAGACGAGCAGATCATTTATCACAACAACGCTCCCGAACCGCTTTCAGATTTGCTGTTGATGGTAGAACCGGTGTATTATTCGGAAGTATTCACATTGAGTGAATTAAAGTGGGAGAATGGAGATATAGTTGGTGATTACAAATGGGAAGGCAGCCAACTGAGACTGCCCCTGCCGGAACCACTAGAACCCGGAGAGACAATCAGCCTTAATTTATCTTATGAGCTCGACTTACCTTCTCCTGATCGATCTGCAAATAAACGACCGGTTCCCTTTGGGTACACAGAACGCCAGACCAATTTAGTGGATTGGTATCCATTCGTTCCTCCATATATTCCTGGCGCAGGCTGGTTATCTCATGAAGCCGGTTTCTACGGCGAACATTTGGCTTACGAAAACTCAGATTTTAAAGTTGCCATCAAACTGCTGGATGAGCGCGAAGATCTAACCATCGCTGCCAGCGCACCAGCAGAAATTGATGATGAATGGCATAGATTCCAATTCAAAGATGCGAGAAACTTTGTCTGGTCAGTCAGTCACAACTACCAGATGATGACCGATAAGGTGGATTCGGTGACTGTTCTGAGTTATTCATTTCCTATCCACACAAACGCAGGTGAAGCGGTGCTTCAAACTACTGTTGAGTCACTGGCGCTTTATTCTGAGATCTTCGGTCCGTATCCCAGGGAGATGTTGAGTGTTGTTGAGGCAGATTTCATGGACGGCATGGAATACGATGGATTGTATTTCTTAAGCAACGGTTTTTACAATCTTTATACAAATACACCTGGAGAGTATTTGATAGCCATAGCGGCTCATGAGACCGCCCACCAATGGTGGTATGCAATGGTGGGCAACGATCAGGCACTTGAGCCCTGGTTGGATGAAGCTCTTTGCACCTACAGCGAGCGCCTATTTTATGAAAATGAATATCCTGAAGCACTCGAGTGGTGGTGGAATTATCGAATTTTTTATTATCAACCACAAGGCTGGGTGGATGACAGCATCTATAATCCCCACGGTGTAGCCAATGCATATCGTTCCTACCGGGACGCGGTCTATTTGAATGGAGCATTATTCCTGGAAGACCTGCGTCTTTTAATCGGCGATGAAGCCTTTTTTGATTTCCTCCGAGATTATGCCCAAAGCTTCACACACAAGATTGCCACTACTAGCGATTTTTTTAACCACCTTCAAAAATACACAACAGAAGACATAACACCCATCACTGATAAGTATTTCTCAGAATCGCCTGAATAAATATTGGTTGTTTTAATCTATCAACAATTTAAATAAGTATATATGATTAGTAATAATAGTAGTCATTGGGGAAAAGTGGATAAAAGGTATTTTTTGTAAAGATGCCAGTAAATGTGGGGTAATATCAAAGTTTGGTGCTGCATATGGGGGGCTATGAATAGGTTTTTATCAGACGGTTAATGGGGAAGTGTGTGGAAATTGGATTTGATTACGGCTCATATTTCAAGAAAACCACACATCTGGGTTGTGATAATATTTACCCCCATATATGGTTGTCTATAAAAATTCTTATTCAATCTAATAACCACAATAAATCCACAGATTATGACAATTATCCACAGAAATTCACAGGTTATCCACAATACAATCGAATAAATATGTGCAAAAGGGAAACACCATAAAAGCACCCACATGGATTCATCCTGTCAAGTATGGTGAAATTTATTTAACAGCCCTGGAGAACTAATAACAGGCAATTGAAATGTTTTCTCCTTAGGTTCAGGTAGGCTCATCAGATGGGGTTGCAACAACTTTGCAGCCCCAGCAACATTTTAAGGTGTGTAACCTTTTTAAGAAATCTGCATCTAAGTATGAGAGTTAATCGGAAGTATATTTGGAGGATTTAATTAATGGAAATGGTTATAGATTTTCCCGGTGGAGCTCGAGTCGACGCTCATTTTGGGCAATTCACAGTACACACAGACCAACCACCTATGTCATCAGCGCCAACGCCTTTTGCGACCTTTTTGGCTTCACTTGGTACCTGCGCAGGTATTTATGTGTTGGGTTTCTGCCAACAAAGAGGTATTCCGACGGAAGGCATACGTATCATCCAGCGAGTACATAAGGCTCCCAATAACGGCATGATAGGAAAGATTGAAATGGAAATTCAGGTACCCTCAAATTTCCCAGAGAAGTACTATTCATCGCTCGTGCGTTCAGCAGAACTGTGTGCGGTTAAGAAACATTTCGAGCAGCCGCCCCAATTTGAGATTTATACTAGAGCGGTAGAGATGGCTGTTTGAAAAAGATAAACTGGCTTTTATTGGGAAGAGTGCCCACACATAATAGGATTACGATTGTGCGGGATTAATCCGGTCCAATATATGTACCAGGGTACAGGATTGAGTTTTTGGGGATCACTACAATCCCATCCTTCGAGACCCAGTTATCATCATATAATTCCGTTCCTGGGGGGAACGGTTTGATGATAACACCTTCTCCAATGCGGACGTTTTTATCCAGGATAGCCCCTTCAATCTGGCAATTGCGTCCAATACCAAGTGGAATATTGCTTGGAGGCGCGACATCAGCGGGATCAAAATAATCAGCCCCCATCATGATCGTTCTATACATCCTTACCCCATCAGCGATTTGACTACGCAGACCCACCACAGAATCAGTAATTTCAGACTGGAAAATCTTACATCCATCAGCCAGCAGCACGTTGCGAAGTATTGCGCCGTCGATCACTGACCCAGGTAGGAAGCGCGGGCGCGTGTAAATTGGGCTATGGGGATCGCTGAAGTTAAAGGGCGAATCCGGTCGAGCGAGCAGCAGGTTTGTCTCGTAAAAAGAGCGGATCGTTCCGATATCTTCCCAATAACCATCGAAATCGTATCCGAAGACGTTGTTGGAGGAGAGTTTATTTGGGATGATCTGCGAGCCAAAGTCGTCGAAGGTTGTGTTTTCAAGGATGTCCACCAGGATATCCATATTAAAAAGATAGATGCCCATTGATCCCAGGTAGGGTCGTTCAGGTTCGTCCCGGCTGACGAATTGAGCTAAAATATCTTGATCCCTGGTTTTCTCAACAAAAGCGGTAATGCGGCTATCTGCGTTGCGCTTGAGCAAGCCAAGACGGTGTGCATCCGCGGCCGCTACGGGCTGCACTGCTACAGTTATGTCAGCCTCGTGTTCCCAGTGAAATTTAGCCAGAGCTTTATAATCCATGCGGTAGAGATGATCTCCTGCCAGAATGAGCCCATACTCCGCACCCGTTGATTTAATCTCAAAGAGCTGTTTACGTACGGCATCAGCCGTTCCCTGGTACCAGTCTTTGCTGAGTGGGGTCTGTTCGGCGGCCAGGATCTGCACCCAGCCGCGGTGAAAGGAATCGAAATGATACGTGTGAGTGATGTGCCGGTGCAAGGAGACCGAGTTGTATTGTGTCAAGATGGCGATTCGGTTGATGTCGGAATTAATACAATTGCTGATTGGCACGTCAATCAAGCGGTATTTTCCAGCCATAGGCACAGCGGGTTTGGAACGTTCTTTTGTAAGAGGGTCCAGGCGTTTACCTACCCCTCCACCTAATATGATAGCCAGGATGTTGTCGGATGAAGGCATTTAATATTCTCCTGAAGTCCTAGAAACAAGATTTTTAGAGACAGATTAGACCAATAGATTGGTTCGCCATAATTATAAGATGAACCAGGCGTATGGGGAAGTTATAAATCACAACATCGTAGGTATAATAAAAATTCAAGTAGAGCCTCAACCTACACCTGCTGGCTGTCTTACACAAAGATACAGACGGCGGCAAAACCTGGTCAATGATTGATGAGACCCACAATTCACTGGTATGACTATATCACTATCAATATCTACTGGTTCGCTCTGACCACACGTTCCCAGGCATTAGCGCCCTTAATTGCCCCCCTGCTGGTGCAGAGGTTTGTTGGCGAGGCGGATAAAGGAACCTATGTTGGCATTATCCGCCTGTGGTCATTGATGGTTGCAGTCCTTGTTCAGGCTCTAATGGGAATGTTGTCCGACCGCAGCGCATTGAGGTGGGGTCGCCGCAAACCTTTTATATTCGCCGGCACTGCAGGCGAGTTGGTCGTGTTTGCATTAATAGGTTTTATTGCTGGGATGGAAGGCTTGGCAGGGTTTTGGGCATTATTTGCAGTTTATATCCTCTCAATGATTTTTTCCAACACAGCCCAATCAGGGACGCAGGGCTTGATCCCAGACCTGGTACCCGACGATAAAAAGGGGCGCTTTTCAGGGGTTAAGGCGCTTTTTGAGCTTCCTCTGCCGTTGATATTCGTTTCATTTGTCATGGGTAAACTCATCAGTACCGGTAACCTGTGGGGCGCTTTGTTTGTTTTAATGGCGGTATTAGTCATTTGCGTTTTGGTGGTCATGTTTGTTCGCGAGCAACCACTGCAAAAGGCGCCTGGTGGTGTGGTTTGGGAACCGTTTCTGCGTTTGCTCCTGATGACAGCTGTCTTTACAGCGATCATTTTGGTTATGGGTGCGGTTGTTAACCAGATCATGGGCATGGCCCTTAATTTATCTCAGTACGCGAGCATTGTCCTTACTGGGTTGGTGGGATTAGCAGGAATGGGGTTCGCTATTGGGTTCGGTGTCTGGTCGAGCATCCGGATTAGTATTGGTCCTGCAATTCGCGAACACTCGTCATTCACCTGGTGGGTGGTGAACCGGTTAACGTTCTTGGTTGCGGCTACAAACCTGGGAGTTTTTATGCTGTTCTACCTTCAGGAACGGTTTGACGAATTTCAAGGTCAAAGTGCTGCTGGACCGGCAGCGACAGTAGTAATGTTTGTGGGCATTTTTGTTCTATTGGTGGCAATACCCGGCGGCTGGCTGGCTGATCGTTTTGGAAAGAAGTCCCTGGTTGCCGTGAGTGGTTTTTTTGCAGCCTTAGGCACTTTTATTGCCTTGATCGTGCCGGTGATCACAGGCGTATATATTGGTGCCTGCCTGATGGGTGCAGGGGTAGGATTGTTTTATTCCGTCAATTGGGCGCTTGGCACGGAAATTGTCCCGCCGGAACAGGCTGGACGCTTCCTGGGATTATCCAATCTTGCTGGCGCGGGAGCGGGTGCTATTGGTGCCTATATCGGTGGACCAATCGCGGATAACGCCGGCTATGGGCTGCTATTCACTATTTATGGAGTGCTTTTTATGCTCTCGACCCTGGCATTACGGGGCGTTGACGAAGAGGGCGTACAGGAAATTCGTGCCTAGAGAGACCCCTCTTCTGTTCGCTCCTCCAAGCCACTAGATTGCCACGGCCAGTGTCCCTCGATCTCAACAATCAGCGCCCAGCTCAGGAAGGTGCGAACCAGCACCAATAAACCCAGGATGGCTACACTTTCTAGGGTTGATTCCAGGGCTACTGTACGGATAATGTCTGCCGCGACCAGGATCTCCAAACCTAACAACAACGTTTTACCCAGGTTGTATTTGAGCTTCCCATACTGCTGGCGCCGTTCCCCCGGATGGCGGATACCCGCGATGAGATAACGAATTATCGAACCGAATATGAACACCACGATGATCGCCACAGCCAAAAGCTCAATAGCGAGTGCGGCGTACTCGATCCATTCCAGGAACACTTCTCCTGTGCCAAAGCTGGTGATAAGATTACGAAACATAATTTGCTACCTCCTCTTTACTTTACCCATCTCGCTCAAGCTTGAATTGTACTATTCTCCTGCAGCCTGAAAAGTAGCCGCAAGCGCACCCTCGGCGGTTCGCATTTCCATCTTGTCTACTTCAATGATATATGTCGCCGCAGTTTCCAGCGCTGCCAGATATTGGACTTCCTGCTCCATGATCCCCTCTCGCTCCTGGCAAAACATGCGCGTCGAAGCCGCTGGACCGATGGATATGTTATCCCTATCGAATTCATAGGATGCGTTGTAATCATTGCAGCCAGCAGAACCGCTCAAAGTACCGTCCTCGCCAAAATTAGCAATGATCTCGGTGCCAATGATGACGATTACTACAGCCTGTTTGCCATTGTTATACCCTATCACCTGCCAGGAAGACCATTCTAATGATACTGGCTCCAAAGAAGAGAACTTAGCAATGACAGCACCGGAAGCATCTTTTAGTTCCATCTCATCGCCTTCAATCTTGTAGGTTGTCGCCGATGCCAGCACATCCAGAAAGGCACTTTCCTGTGCCATGATTGGTGTGGGGCAGGCCATAAGCGTGATCGCGCCTGGGGATATGGTGATCATATCGCCGTCGGTTGTATATGCTGCGTTGTAATTATTGCAACCGGTTGAACCGCTCATCTTACTATCCACTTGGAACTCAACCGTGACTGTTGTTTCAGACAGAGCACTTTCTCCCCGCAGGGATTCAAGCATCCAATTCGTCCCTTCCAGAGTCTGCGATTGACCTCCTGCACTGCATGCTGCTAGAGCGACCGCCAGAATTGGTATTGATATCAGCAATAAACTTGTTGTCTTTCTTATTCTTTTCAATTGATTGTTCATCCTCTCCTATCTTACCCGATATTTTTGTTGTTCTCCACGGTAGGGCGGGTTTCTTGCCTGCCATTTTGGGGTGGGCAGGCATGGAAACAAGGTGTCAGGTATGGAAACCTACTTTACATGGGACGATTTGTATAACCTATTTACCAGGTTAGTTCATTGCAATGCGGGTCGTGACGAACAAGGTCAATCGGAGTGGCTGAGAACTTCATTCAGCGATAGCGAAGAAACCTTGGTGTGATGGTTGAATGACCGTAGAAAAAACGTCCCATTATCATAGGAAAACAAGTTAATAGAAAACAGCTGGCCGCGGCCAGCTGTTAGGCGATCTATATAGTGCCGAAGGTGGGAATCGAACCCACACTCCCGAAGGAACACGAGTTTGAGTCGTGCGCGTCTGCCTGTTCCGCCACTTCGGCATGGGTTGGATAAGTAGTTGGTTTCTTAAGTATATCGAAAGTTATTTGTCAGGTCAAGGCGAAGGGTTATAATTGGCGTCGGAGACGAATCGATTCTTAGACCGTGAACCTCCTTCACAAAAGCTGATTGTATTTTATGGAAGTATAAAATTGTCACATTTGCCAATTGACGAAATAATCCAGGGAGATTGTATTGAGGTTTTGGCTGCACTGCCGACCGAATCGGTGGATTTAATTTTCGCCGATCCGCCGTACAACCTGCAGCTGCACCAGGAGTTATATCGTCCGAACTATACCCGGGTAGAAGCCGTGGATGATACCTGGGACAAATTCAAGAATTTCGAAGCTTATGACCATTTTACTAAACAGTGGCTGTCAGCCTGCCGGCGAGTGTTAAAACGGACGGGCACCTTGTGGGTGATTGGTACCTATCACAACGTTTTCCGGATCGGTAAAATACTACAGGACTTGCAATATTGGATTCTCAATGATGTTATTTGGATCAAAACCAATCCGATGCCCAATTTTCGGGGTGTACGGTTCACAAATGCCCACGAAACCCTGATCTGGGCACAGAGAGAGCGCGGTGCCTCTTACACCTTCAATCACCACGCCATGAAAGCGCTTAACGACGACCTGCAGATGCGCAGCGATTGGTGTTTACCGATTTGCTCCGGGGGGGAGCGGTTGCGGGAAGGCAAACAACGAGCGCATCCTACCCAAAAACCAGAGTCCTTGCTCTACCGGATCCCGCAAGCCAGTTCCAATCCCGGCGATGTGGTCCTGGACCCATTCTTCGGCACCGGCACGACCGGCGTGGTCGCCAAACGCCTATACAGACATTGGGTCGGCATCGAACGAGAGACCCGTTTTGTGGATTTGGCAAGACAAAGGATAAAAGACACCCCCCAAAACGTCTTTGATGCAACGCTCTTCGAGACCCCCAGCCCGCGCAAACGGCGGCGGGTCCCGTTTGGTACACTGGTGGAGTATGGTTTTGTGCAACCAGGACAAATGCTTTATTTTGGTAAGACTGGAGAAACTACTGCCAGGATCCTGGCTGATGGGGCGATTGAGTGTGATGGGCAGCGCGGATTGATCCATCAGGTCGCGAAGGAATTGCGCCAGGCGCCGTGCAATGGATGGGAGCAGTGGTATTATTTGAACGAACAAACCGGAGAACGCCTCCCGATCGATCATTTGAGAGAAATTTTCCGGGCAAAATATTATAAAACCAAAGAAGAGAAGAGAGAAGAACATGATGGAAAGGACGTACACAAAAACTCGCTGGAGTCTTAATGACCTGTTTGAGACCCACGACAGCCCGGAAATGAAGGTTGCTATTTCGAAATTGGAGGCCAAGGTCACCGATTTTGAGACTGTGCGCCATCAATTGAACGAGGACATAGATCAAACCGAATTTTTAGAACTTGTCCGCCGATTGGAAGAGATCACCAGCCTGGTTTCTCGTATCTACGATTTCGGCGCGCTGCAGTTTGCTGCTGACACCCAAAATCAGGATGCACAGGTGTTCCTGGCGAAGGTAGAACAGCTAATGGCCGAGATGCAAAACAAGATTTTGTTTTTCGGTTTGTGGTGGAAAGGATTGGATGACATCCCGGCGGACCGGTTAATGGTCGGTTCGGGCGATTTTCGCTACTGGCTGGAGGAGATGCGTCATTTTAAACCGCACACACTGTCCGAGGCCGAGGAGAAGGTTATCAACATAAAGGATGTAACCGGCTCAAGTGCTCTCAACACATTATACGATTCGATCACCAACCGGTATGTGTTCAAACTGACCGTTGATGGCGAGGAGAAAGAGCTGACCCGCGGCCAACTGATGGTTTATGTCCATGATAGTGATCCGCAGCTGCGTGCCGGTGTATACCAGGAGCTTTACCGAGTTTACGGGGAAGACGGTCCAATTTTAGGGCAGATCTACCAGACCTTAGTGCGGGACTGGCGCAACGAGCAGTTGGATATGCGCCATTATGATAACCCGATTGCGGTTCGCAATTTGGTGAACGATATTCCGGATGAAGTAGTGAACACGCTGTTAGATGTCTGCGAGTGCAACGCGACTATTTTTCAGCGCTTTTTTGAACTCAAGGCGCGCTTGCTGGGTGTCGAGCGACTGCGGCGTTACGACATTTACGCACCGGTAGCCGGATCCGATAAGAAGTATAAATATCAAACCGCGGTTGATCTAGTTCTGGATTCATTCAGTCAGTTTGCCCCTCAAATTTCGAAGTTGGCGCAACGGGTCTTTGATGACGATCACCTCGACAGCGAAGTTCGTAAAGGGAAGCGGGACGGTGCTTTTTGCGCCACAGTGACGCCGGATTTGACTCCCTGGGTGCTGCTTAACTACCAGGGTCGTCCAAGAGACGTGGCGACACTGGCGCACGAGCTCGGTCACGCAATTCACTCCATGTTGGCCGACCATCACAGCATTTTCACACAGCATTCCTCCCTGCCTCTGGCAGAAACGGCTTCCACATTCGCCGAGATGCTGCTGATTGATCGCTTGCTGGCGCAAGAAAAAGATCAGAGTGTACGACAGGACTTACTCTTCCGGCAGGTGGACGATGCTTATGCCACCATCCTGCGCCAGGCATTTTTCGCTCTATTCGAACGCCAGGCACACGAGATGGTCAAACAGGACGCCTCTGTGGACGATCTTTCTAAGGCTTATCAAGAAAACTTGAAGAAGCAGTTCGGCGAGGCGGTGGAAGTAAGCGCTGAATTTGGTTGGGAATGGGTCTCCATCCCGCATATTTATCATGTCCCGTTTTATGTGTATGCCTACGCATTTGGACAGTTGTTAGTGTTGTCGCTTTACCAGCAGTATAAAGAGGAAGGTGAGGCTTTTAAGTCGCGCTTTATTAAAATTCTTACTGCTGGCGGTTCAGATGCACCTGTCCGTATCCTTACGGAGGCCGGAATCGATGTCTATGACGCCGGATTCTGGCAGGGAGGATTTGACGTGATCTTGGATATGATAGAAAAACAGGAAGACATAACTTTGGAGCTGTAACTATCTCCGCTAGTTAGTTTAGTGCCGCCATTAGTTTGGCGCCGTCATTGGTTGCATTCTGAGCTGTTGGCTGGTATCCTTTATCCTGAGCTTAATAAGCGAACAGGTAACACACAACGGTTAGCGGAGCACCAGTAATCCAAGTGCGCTAGATAATCGTTATAAATATAGCATAAATATGATATAAACAGAGAAAATATCAAATATAGGTTCTGAAATGTACATAGCAATCGAAGGTGCGATAGGCGTTGGGAAGACTACTCTTGCCAGATTATTACAACCCTCTTTCGATGCAGGGCTGTTACTGGAGGTGTTCGAGGAGAACCCATTTTTATCCGATTTTTACAGTGACCGGGAGCGGTATGCTTTTCAAACCCAGATCTTTTTCCTACTCAGTCGTTACCACCAGCAGAGGCGTACGGTGACCGATATCCTATCCCTGGATGAGCGTCTTATCTCTGACTATACCTTCGAAAAAGACGCTCTTTTCGCCCAGATCAATCTTGAAAGCGATGAACTCGAAATGTACAACAAGGTACACGAGGCCTTGGCTGAGAAAATTACTATACCAGACCTGATTGTTTACCTGCGGGCGGATACGGATACACTTATGGGGCGCATTGCCCTGCGTGACCGCACTTATGAGCGCAGCATGGAGCGTGCTTATATCGAAGAGGTCAATCAGGCTTATGAGGCTTTCTTCGGCGACCGTAATAAGAGCCGCTCACTATTGCTGACGATCGATACTAATGGGTTAGATTATGTTCAGAATGGAGAAGACTTGAAGTTGGTGGAAAACGGGATTCGTCAGGCTTTGAAAATGCCGCCGTTCCAGCAAGAGCTGCCATTGAACGCACCATCTGTAAGTTAATTTGTGCCCTATTATTTGCTCTGTGGACTCCGTGTGCTCTGTGGTAAATATTCAACCATATTGTAAGAGCGCTAAGTCAGCAGCTATATTCAGATGTGCGTTTTTTGAGGAAATACGGTAAAGCCTGGTGCATACCGTGTTGAAGTTTTTAAGGATTGTTTTTTTTCAGATAGTCGTGAGTAATGTAATAAGGAGGGAAGGGACTGTGCGCATAAATCGTGAAGCTTTGATGAGGATTGTTAGTGAGACGATAGAAGAGCGCTCACGCAAAGATCGCAACCTGATCTCGGTATACTTGTGTGGTACCTTGTTGGATGAAGACTATCTTTTGGGGGGCGCAGCCGATGTCGATCTGGTATTCATTCATATAGATGACGTAGCTGAGGAGCGTGAAATAGTACCGGTTACGGACGAAGTTCACCTGGACATCGCCCATCACTCGCAAAACATGTACCGCACGCCGAGGAGCCTGCGCGTGCATCCCTGGCTAGGTCCGACAATTAAGGAATGTAGAATATTACACGACCCGCAGCATTTTATGGATTTCACACAAGCCAGCGTACGGGGACAATTTGACCGACCAGATCGTGTTTTCGAGAGATCACGCTCCCAACTGGAGAAGGCTCGAAAAATCTGGCTAACGTACCAGATGGAAAAACCGGACCCTGGACCAGGTGAAGTTTTGGGTTATCTAAAAGCCTTGGGACTGGCTGCCAACGCGATTGCTAGTTTCAACGGATCCCCACTTACCGAGCGGCGTTTCCTGATCAATTTTCCTCAACGTGCCGAGGCGATGGGAAAACCAGGAATGTACGCCGGTCTTTTGGGTTTGCTCGGCGCGCCCAACATTGAAGACGATGATCTGCCCAGATTGGTGTCTCTTTGGCAAACCGCTTTTCAAGCTGTACCTCCTGACAAAGCACCGGTTCGCATCCACCCTATGCGACAGCCTTACTACCAAAAAGCCTTCGAATCAATGCTGGAGGGAGAGCAGCCGAAAAACATTTTATGGTCGTTGATGCGCACCTGGACGATTGCAGTTAATTCGCTGCCCGGCAAGGCTCCGGAAAGAGAAGCCTGGGAGCAAAATTTCAAGTATTTGGGGCTGTTAAGTCCCGAGTTCATGGAGCGGATTGCGGGGCTGGACGCCTTCCTGGACCTGATCGAAGAGACAATAGAAGCGTGGGCGCACCGGAACGGAGTATGGGTGGAATAAAAAGGAGAGATCATATGCTCAATGTTTCACGTGAAACATTAAGAAAAGAAGGGCAGCAGGAGCTCAATGTTTCACGTGAAACGTTTTATATAGATATGCTTGCTATCAATGCTCCAGTATGTTTCCCTGCTCTAATCCCTTCCAATCACCTATAACCCCTGCTGTATCCCGAATTTAACCCTTGATGAGCTTGGACTCCTTGCTTTCTTAGCTCCAGGTTAATCGACCAGGTTTGCTTTTTGCTTTACGCGGTAGAGACTGGATATAACTCAAACCAGCGACATAGCTGAAGCCCCCAGCGTATAATAACACCCAGATCACCAGCCCCCAGGCTCCGATCAATATCACGTAAGCTAATAATCCCACGGAGTAGACCGCCAGCAGAGCCTCAATCCAGAAGTTGGCATCGCGCGGTAATATATAATCATGGTTTTCACGCGCTCCTTCACCTCCCTGAAAGTTGAACTTTGGAGTCCTTAGAAATGAAGTTCTGATCCCCAAAGAAGCCTCCGTGAAGGCGCGGGTGTTGTTCACCGATAAGCCTATCCCAAGGAAAAGCAGTCCGATCAAGTGCGATAAGCGCTCTTGAATGCTCTGACCATCCTCGCGCATAGAGATCCAATACATGAGAAGTGGACCGATAGCTGCGATTGTAAAGAGATGAATGGCCCAAAAGAACCGGCTGTTCAAAAGCAGAACCGGCAGGGTTAAGAATAAGTTGACCAGTATCAGCGGGTGAACGACGTAGTGGGTCAGGTGAATAGAACCTTCGATCTTATTGCGCAGCGGTTGAGTCGAACGCCACAACTCGGGCAGAATTTTGCGAGCGGTCTGGATGCTGCCCTTTGCCCAGCGAAACTGCTGGCGTTTGAACGCATTGATGTGAACGGGCAGCTCACCGGGCACACTGATGTGCGGTAGGTACAGGATGCGCCATCCCCTCAGTTGAGCCCGGTAGCTCAGATCGAGATCTTCGGTAAGAGTATCGTTCTGCCACCCACCGGCGTCTTCAATGCAGGAACGACGCCAAATCCCGGCCGTACCGTTGAAATTGAGAAGAAAGCCACCTGCGCTGCGGGTTTCCTGTTCGATCAGGAAATGACCGTCTATCCCAGTTGCCTGGGCGCGTGTGAGCCATGATGAATCGGTATTGGTGTGTCCCCAGCGGGTTTGGATGCAACCGATATTTGTATTTTCTGCAAAGTAGAGAATGGTTGCCTGGAGAAAATCGGGGTTTGGAATGAAGTCGGCGTCAAATATGGCGATGAATTCTCCCCGAGCGTTTAGCATGCCGTGAGCCAAAGCTCCGCTTTTGTAACCCACCCTGTTAGAGCGTTGGATATGCTTGATGTCTA
>JAUWPO010000139.1 GCA_030611505.1 Chloroflexota bacterium | reverse complement strand
CAGGTCGTCTTCGGCGTGCTGGTGGGGCTGCTCTTTGGCTGGGTGGGGGGTTGGTTAATGGGTAAATCCAAACAGCGCGGCTGGATGGCGGAATCCCTGGGGCAATTAAGCCTGCTCGCGCTGGCTTTCCTGGCATGGGGTGCGGCGGGATATATCGACGGCAACGGTTTTATAGCTGCGTTTGTTGCCGGATTGGCGGTCAAGCGCGGATTCGAGGATGCAGGAGACCAGGCTCTAGAGTTCAGCGAAGCCTGGGAGCAGATACTCGTCGCCTTCGTGTTCTTTATGTTTGGTATGATCGCTGCCTCAAGTCTGGGCAATTTCGGTGCGAAAGTTGTGTTATATGCCATTCTCTGCCTGACTCTGGTTCCTATTCTTCCTGTTGCAATTTCGATGATCAGAGCCCAGCTTAAGCCAGCCACGGTTGTTTTTATGGGTTGATTTGGTCCGCGCGGGTTGGCATCCATTGTGCTCGGTCTGGTCTATCTGGAACAGGAAGCCGCCCTCCCCGGAGAGAAGCTCATAATGCTGGCCATTATCGTCACAGTTCTGCTGAGCATTTTCGCACATGGGGTCAGCTCATCCCCGGGTATTAAACTATACGCCCGCCAGATTGAGGGTTTACCAGACGATGCTCCCGAGTACCACGAGGTGGTTGAACTGCCCACGCGCTAATCGCATTTTTCCGCTTCAATATTCCATAGATTGCCGCGCTCTACTCGACACACCATCTGATTTGGGTGTCTTAGTATATTAAATGAGATGTATCATTAATAAGAGAGGACACGGCAGATCGATTGTCCTTGCGATTAAGCATCCGTTCTTTAAGCATCCGCTCTTAAGCATTCGTTCTTTGAATGCCGGATGCCGAATCAATCCCATCTTTAAGCAGTGATTTTTACTGCCCAGTGATTTTTACTGCCCAGTGATTTTTACTGCCCAGTGCTCTTCACTGCCCATCCCAGCCGCCTGGGCTCCCACGCCCGGGGGATTAAAAGGTGTCATTGCGATTAAGTATCCGTTTTCCGGATGCAGGCAATCCTTTGGAGTGCCAAGCTCAAGCAACTTGAATCGCTTGTGTATTTCGAGCCGCTCACGTATTTTGAGCCGGACATGCTTGCGCCTTTATGATAACAAAGCTGAAGCACAGATGTCATGCCCCTGGCATGATAAGCAATCCACATTTGTTTTAGAGTGCCAAGCTCAATGAGCTTGAGCCGCTCATGTATTTTGAGCCAGTATGCCAAGCTCGTGTAATTCGAGCCGCTCATGTATTTTGAGCCGCTCATGTATTTTGAGCCAGTATGCCAAGCTCGTGTATTTCGAGCCAGTATGCCAAGCTCGTGTATTTCGAGCCGCCCACCGGAGGTGAGCCGCACATAATGACTTGTGATTTTTATATCCTTTTGCATCAATTATCATACCGACAGGGTATACTTGCCTGAATGAAAGTCCGCATATTAGTTGCCCCTCCCGCAACCGGAAAAACCCATTTTTGCATTGAACGGGTTATCGAAACTCAGCGCACAGATCCACTTTCGGCAGTTTGGTTTGTTGTCCCGGACGGCTACCAGGCGGTTGCCATCCGGCGTCGTTTAGCCTCAGCGGGCGGTGTCATGGGAGTGCATGTCAACACCTTTGGAAGCGTGTTCCGTGAACTTCTTGAGCTTGCCGGCAGGCTTGTTCCTCTTGCTCCGCCGCCCCTCGCCCGCCAGTTGATCCGCGACAGCATAGCGATCGTTTACAAAAGGGGCGGATTGGACTATTACAAACCCATCCATAAACTCCCGGGTTTTGTCAGCGTTGTGCAGCAGCGCATTCGCGACTTGAAGCGCGCTCATATCTGCCCCGAAGATTTCCTCGCTGACGCGCAGAACTCCCCTCCCAGACTGCACGAACTCGGTCTGATCTACCAAACTTACAAATCACTACTGGGAGAGATCGCTTGGGCTGATAGGGAGGGGATAAACTGGCTGGCGGTTGAGCAATTGGAAACGCGCCCCCAATTTGCACCCGCCTGGAAACTGCTGGTTCTGGATGGTTTTGACTCATTCACACAGCTTCAGTACCGGGCGCTTGAACTGCTTGCCGAGCGTCTGCCGGAGATCATCATCAGCCTGCCGGGAACGACAACCATGACCCGCGCGAAAATTGAATGTATATCGGAACTGGCATACCTGCTCCCCGAAACACGAATTGCACCCCGTCTGGGGCGACTGGATGGCGAATCGCTGGTCTACCGCTACGGTAAACATATCAATAGGCATCAGGAGGGAGCCGAGGAGAAGCGCCTCCTGTATGTTGCCTGCACTCGTGCCCGTCAAAAGCTGATCCTCAGCGGGCATGTTGCAAATGGCAGGTCGCCTGATGGCTTCCTGGGGCGCCTGGTTGAGGACGCAGGGTTTGATATCAATGAAGCCATCCAATCTCCGGGGGAATGGTTCCAGAGCAGGTTAAATACGGAGGAGCAGGTGGACGTCCTGGTTCACACCCTGGATACTGTCTCAAACTACCACTGGCAGGAGGTAGTCGATATTCCTGCTGATGAACCGCGCCTGGATGTACTCTACCATCCGGTCCCACAGCCTGCCCGCAAGCACGTTGCAGATCCCGACTCAGAGGAGGATGACCTGGCGCTGCGCGACTGGCGCGCCACCGGCACTAAACATGCCCCCGCTGTGGCGGTCGATTTGATGGTCCACCGGGCGCTCCAGAGGTGGCTGTTCCCCGGCGATGAAGGCTACGAAGCGTTGATGCGAGCGACCGCCATCCACGAAGGTCTGGCTCATCCCGCCCAACGAAGAGCAGCCATCCGCGAGACCAATAAATTATTAGAACGATTTATGTCGCATGAACTCTGGTCAGAGATCGCTTCTGCTGAAATACGGCGGCATGAAATCCCATACTCGGTGAAACTGGCAGGCGGGAAGATCGATATGGGGGTAATTGATTTGTTATACAAGACCGAACGCGGCTGGCGGATTTTAAAACCGATGAACTGCGGGATGAAGGTGAGTTCTTGGAGAAAAAAAACGAGTATCTTCCTAAGATGGAGCGCTACAAGCAGGCGCTGCAAATCACTCTCCACGAGACACCCGTTATGATGTTGTGCTTTCTGAGCTATAAAGGGACCGTGCGTACAGCCCGAATTTGATACCTCCCGCGGGTTCTGTAATATTCTGGCAGAAAAATCATTTCCAATATCAATGTAAATTCCTCAAACCTATTATTAACAACCCGCGGGATGTTCTCAAATCCTTAAGCCCATTATTCACAGCCTGCGGGAGGTTCTCAAATCCTTAAGCCCATCATTCGCAACCCGCGGGAGGTTTTTTTAAATCATCAAGCCCATAATTTACAACCTGCGGAAGGTTTTATCGCGCATTCGTCTAATAGCACTCCACCTTACGATAAACTACGACACACCTTATGCTGTTGCTGATCTCAATTAACAATGTTACCAATTGATCCGCGCTACGCTTTACCAGACCTGGTTGCTTAGTTCGCATAGCCTTCTTGATGCTTGCAATTAACCTTTCGTTTTCTGCCTCTTGCTGAAACCTCGCCATCTTTCCCTTGGCGTACCCTTCTAGATACATACCGGTGTACATTTTGACCTCCGTTTCATGCATTGTGCGTTTTTTGAATTCTTGTTCTTATTACGGTCCCAGTTTATCAGCTATCAGGGTGGTGTGTCACCTGTCTTAAGAAGGGAAATAAGGGGGGGATTGTCATATTAGACCGGGTCGAGTATAATGCCCCCAGGTTTTTTCATCTTGAAACTGCAAGGTCTGATAAATGCAAACGTCTGAAGAAATGAACGCTGACAATTTCTTGCCATTGATCGTACCGCTCACGAAACGAGAGTTGGGGATCTTGAACCTGATCGCCAGAGGGTTATCCAATCGTGAGATAGCGAGCGAGTTGTTCCTCACTCTGGGAACGGTTAAATGGTACAACAGACAGATATACAGCAAACTGGGAGTGCACAGCCGCACACAGGCCGTCGCCCAGGCTAAAAAAGCCGGATTATTTGATCCAACTCCCGAAACACCCCCATCCATGGGAGTCACCCCTGAGCACAACTTCCCCGCCCAGGTCACCTCGTTCATTGGGCGGGACCGCGAAATTAAGGAAATTACGCAGTTGTTGATTACTACCCGTCTGCTGACCCTCACTGGTCCAGGCGGGTCGGGCAAGACGCGCTTGGCTTTGCGGGCTGCGGTTGGTGTACTGGAAAGATTCAAAGACAGCATCTTCTTCGTTAATCTGGCGCCAATCCGTGACCCACAGTTCGTCCCCAGCACGATAGCGCAGGTTCTTGGCATCCGGGAAGTCGCTGGTCAGCAATTGAAAGAAACCCTCAAGCACTATCTGCTCGGTAAACGTACCCTTCTGCTGCTGGATAACTTCGAACAGATCATAGACGCCGCCCCGCTGGTGGGTGAATTATTATCCTCATCGCCGGGTCTAAATATCCTGGTTACAAGCCGCGAGGCTTTACAAATCTATGGAGAGCACGAATACCCGGTGCCGCCGCTGCCGGTACCGGATCTGGATCGCATCGAGCCCTTGGATCTTTTAACACAGTACGAATCGGTGCAGCTCTTCCAGCAGCGTGCGAAAGCTGTCAAACCCGGTTTCGAAATCACGAGTGAAAACGCCCCAATAATCGCTGAGATATGTGTCCGCCTGGACGGTCTGCCGCTGGCGATAGAACTGGCTGCCGCCCGCAGCAAATTCTTATCGCCGGAGATGATGCGATCGCGGCTGGAGAGCCGCCTGGCGACATTGACCATTGGATCGCGGGACGTGCCCAACCGTCTGCAGACCCTGCGGGGAACATTGGACTGGAGCTACGACCTTCTAGACGAAGGTGAGCGGACGCTATTTGGTCGGCTATCAGTATTTCAGGGCGGTCGCATGATTGAGTCGGCTGAAGCAGTGTGTGCACCCGGCTTGCCGATAGATGTATTCGAGGGATTGGAATCGCTGCTGAATAAGAACCTGCTTTTTCAAATTGAAGGACCTGTTGGTGAACCGCGCTTCTATATGCTGGAAACCATCCACGAGTACGCAGATGAGAAGTTGAATGAGAGCGGCGAGCTTGAGGTCATACGCAGACGTCATGCTGAATATTTCGCCAGGTTAGCAGATCAAGCGGAGCCAGAACTGTTCACATCCAGGCAGGGCTACTGGTTAACACGCTTAGGTTGTGAACACGACAACCTGCGGGCTGCCCTGACGTGGTTGTTGGAGGGCGCCGATGTGACGTTGGGATCGCAAATCGCCGGTGCGCTGCGAGAGTTCTGGTATCTTGAAGGTTTTATTGCCGAGGGCTTGAGGTGGACCGAACGCGCTCTCAATCGAGCCGATGATATCCCGCCTGGGATACGAGCCAAGGTGCTCAACGCAGCGGGGCATCTAGCTTTTGCTCAAGGTGACTATGAAGCTGGCAAACATTTCCATCGTAAAGCTCTAACGCTATCTCAAGAATCGGGAGATGGTGTCGGTCGCGCCTGGGCGTTAATTTTTCTTGCCAGTAACATGGGTGCTTTCCCGGATGAAGTTGAGGCTGGTATCAGGCTGTGCCAAGATGGGTTATCCCTATTCCGGGAATTGGGTGACATACCGGGAATTACCAGGGCGTTGAACGTATTAGGCGAACTGTTCCGTATGGTTGGCGATTATGACCGTGCCCAAGATGTTTATCAGGAATGTCTGATATTAAGCGGTCAGATAGGTGATAAACAGCGCGCAGGTGTCATGCTCAGCAATCTATCCTATGTAGCAATGCATCAGGGGGACTATGTGCGAGCGGAAGCGCTCATAATAGAAGCGCTGACCATCACAGTGGAGCTCAACACAAAATACCTTACTGGATTGGGTTTAGCAATACTGGCTGGACCAGTCAGTGCGAGAGGACAGCCAGAGCGAGCCGCGCGGTTGCTGGGTGCATCGGAAGGGATTCTTCTTTCCCTCGGCGCCAGCCTGCAGCCCGCTGACCAGATCGAAATTGATTGTTACCTGGCTGACATAC
The DNA here is from genome assembly GCA_030611505.1 of Chloroflexota bacterium. Lineage (GTDB taxonomy): Bacteria > Chloroflexota > Anaerolineae > Anaerolineales > UBA4823 > JAUWPO01. The sequence goes on along the minus strand of JAUWPO010000139.1, from coordinate 179 downwards.
GTGCTCAGCTCGACGAAAAGATATACGATGACGCGTGTTCTCAAGGGCGGGCGATGTCAATCGAAGATGCAGTTGCCTACGCATTAGGCGACTAACCTCCCGCATGAGAGAATCCTCCCGCGGGTTGCTCGCTTCAACAGGTAATTTGGGTACGAACCCGCGGGAGGTTGTATATTATT
>JAUWPO010000154.1 GCA_030611505.1 Chloroflexota bacterium | reverse complement strand
AGCTAAATGTTGCCCAAATCCTCAATCTGATCAACTGAAATTATTGTGTCCAATCCGCCAGAATACGCAAATACCCCCTACACAACCCAGTATTTCCCGCAGCATATCGCTTTGCTTACGGTGGGAGAGAACATGATGCCCGTTGGTCACTGGACGGTAATATCCAAGGATCCATTCCGTCTCCTGCTGGCGATGGAAATGGGCAATCACAGTTACACCTTGCTTCAGAAGTACCGAGAAGCCGCCTTCCACTTCATGCCCTGGAAAGAAAGATACAAGGTTGCTCGGGCTGGTTTTATCAGCGGGCGTGACTTTGATAAGTCGGATGAATTGGGCTTTGAGCTCCTTCCAGCTAAAAAGCTGCAGAGCACCAAACTGGTAGCGGGGGCTGACGGCATTTTTGAGATGGTAGTGTTTAAGGAATTAGATGGTCTATCGCGTGAATTTGCGATCTACGTGTTTGACATCATCGCAACGCACGGGAAGTATCGCCCTGTAGACAGGCAGCCAATCATGTACCTTAGTTTGAAAGACTTCGCCACTTTGAGCGAAACATGGAAATACCAGAAATGATTCCAGTCTTTTTCTAATTAGCTACCTGACACAGTAATGGAGAGCGCCGCCTAGCAAGCATGCGAGCATGTTGCTGCGAGGAGGAGATTGCTTCACTCCGTTCGCAATGACACCTCCTCTATCCCTGGGCGTGGGAGACTAAGCGAATGTCACTGTACTGGAGAACGCGGCCGGAATATCAAGGCGGGAGAAACAATAAACTGCTTTGGCTTACACACATGCAGGTTGCAGTCTATTAGCGTCCATGACAATATTAAGATCAGGACAAGAAAAAGGTTAATAGAAATAATGTCTTCATATACATCAACAGCAGAAGAATTACATGTGATAATCGATCGCTTGGTGAAAGGGTTACAACCTGATCGCATTTACCTGTACGGCTCACGAGCACGTAGTCAGGCTGGAGATGACAGCGATATCGACTTGCTGGTTGTGGTACCCGATTCTCGTATTCCCCGTCATCAGCGTGAAAAGCAATCTTATGACTTGCTATGGGGATTAACTTACCCTGTTGATGTTATCGTCCTCACTCGTGAAGAGTTTAATCGCACAAGCAGAGTAAAAACTTCTCTGGTTTCAACTGTATTAAACGAGGGGAAAGTAATCTATGGATGAAGCCAAGCAAAATGAGATCCGGTCGTGGTTGCAGAAGGGTTTGCAAGACCTGAAACCCATGATAACTTGGAGAAAAGCTGAAGGCTGATTGTTACTCTTCCCTGTGCCCCAATGTTGAATCCTAAGCCTTACTAAATCATTTAGAACTGTGCCAAACGGATAAAGATTTCAGGTCTCCCACAAGTTCAAAACTGCGGGAGGCCTGTTAAATTTGGCTGCTCAACGTTGTTGGTCCATTTACCAGTATAATCCCCGGAATTGTAAATTCGAATTAGCAGCAGTTAACCGACCTATGATTGCGCGCCTTCAAACCACCTATCACAGCTACCATCCCCAGTTCTGGTTGATGTTCGTCGGGATGCTGATCAGCACCATCGGTGCAAGCATGATCTGGCCCTTCCTGATGATCTATGTCAGCGAGAATCTGGAAGCGCCTATGACGGTGGCTGCCGGATTGATGACGCTGAATTCCGCTGCAGGACTGGTGGCATCCTTTCTGGCAGGACCATTCATCGACCGGTTGGGTCGCAAGTGGATCATGGTTGGCAGCTTGATGCTGAACGCCCTGGCGTATGTCCTGCTGAGCGGAGCTTCAGACCTGAGCTCATTTGCCTTTTTAATGATCTTGAGCGGAGCAGTAAACCCAATCTACCGGATCGGTGGAGATGCGATGGTCGCCGACCTGGTGCCACCCGAGAAACGGGCGGATAGCTATGCCTTGCTGCGCTTGAGCAATAATCTGGGTGTAGCAATTGGTCCCGCAGTGGGCGGTTTCCTGGCTTCCAGTTCTTATGCGACGGCATTTTATTTTGCTGCAATTGGGATGATCCTTTACAGCCTACTAATGGCATTCTTTGGCGTAGAGACCCTGCCCAAAGCTGAAGCGATGAAGGCCAAAGCGGCTGCCGTGAGTGAAAAGATGGGCGGTTATTTGCCCATCCTGAGTGACCGCCGGTTTATCTTCTTCGTGATAACTTACACGCTGGTGGCCACCTGCGCGGCGCTAGTCTGGGTGATTCTGCCTGTTTATGCAAAAACAAACTACCATCTCCAGGAGAAGCTCTACGGATTGATCGCAACCACAAACGCCGTAATGGTTGTCGCACTGCAGGTGTCCGTCACCAAAGTCACCAAGCGCTATGCGACTTTACCGGTACTTGCAGTTGGAGGAGCTTTTTATACCGTCGCTTTGGGCAGCGTTGCCTTTGGTCAGGGATTCTGGGGATTCTGGACCAGCATGGTGATCATGACGATGGGGGAGTTGATCCTGGTACCGACAGCCAACACCTACGCGGCCAACCTGGCCCCACCAGACAAACGCGGACGTTATATGAGTATTTTTGGTCTTTCCTGGCGAGTAGCCATCGGTATTGGTCCTATATTTGGAGGCATGCTTAACGACAACATCGGTCCTGCGAGTATCTGGTTTGGCGGGGCTGTATTAGGTGCGCTCAGCGTGGTCTTCTTTCTTCTGCAGGGTAGAACTGCGAGAAAGAATCGGACTGATGAACCAGACCCTCAATTCACGATCACTTCGAGTTCTAAATAATAATGGAATCCGTGGACATTGCTGATCTTGAGACGATATCTGGCGATGGAAATGGGTAATCGCTAAATCACCTCGATATCGAGGTCGAATACCTTACCCAGCATTTGGATATCCGCCAGGTTGTGCCCCGTCATCAGCAGGTAGTGGTGTGAGACGACCGTGTCCAACAGTTTGTTGCCGTCAGAAATCCTCAACACACCCCCGTTCAGGCAGTCAGACCCCGGGTACTGCTCATATCCTGTCAGCGTCCCTTCTGCTACTGTCATGCTTTCAAACGTGGGATGCAACTTTGCGAGTGTGATGCTGCCTTCCGGCAGGCGGGCATCAATCGCGGTAGCGTTATCGTCCACGATGGCGAGCACCTTCTTGCGCAGCGCCCACTCCGTCGCGAATGACTGCGGAAGCACGCCCAGATAACCGCAGTGCGCCACCAGGATGTGGTTTTGGGGTTCGTCGACTTGCGGAAAATCCTCGATCCGCTCATGCTTCAAAGCGGCTTGTCCCATCAGGAAGGGATAAATATTGGTCATCATGATCGGCACGTCCAGCGATTTATGCAGGATGTACTTTGTCAGCATGGACACCGAATCGGCCTCGCAGCCCCAAATCAAGCCTACCTCTTCGTACAGCATGTTCCACGCCAGGCAGGGTGTCGTATCCGAGAAGTGGGATTCGTTGAGGCAGTTGATGCCCACAGCCTTGACGCTGGGGTCATTTTCCAGCTCCAGTTTTACTGCCAAAAAAATCTTAAGTGCGCTGTACAGCGACCTTTTTGATATTGCCCCGATGTTCAGTTTGCCCTGCCAGTCTTCCCAAATGGTATCGACTTCCTGATCCGGTATTTTCTTGGCGTCGGCTCCCAGCTTTTCGAAGCTCTTTTTCTTGACTGTCACGCCAAACTTATCGTGCATGCGTTGAATGCATTCATCTTCCCACCAATAGAAGCGTTTGAAGATTTCGGCCTGGAAACCTTCTCCGGGGTTATCCTGAAAGACGAGAAAATTGGAGTCTTTAAGTTCCCTTTTTACCCCCAGCGCTTTGCAGAGCTTCAAGGTCTGGTCTAAATTACTGGGAGCGATCACATTGACACCCTCCGATCGCAAATAACTGGCAATTTCCCAATCCCACATCAAAACAGTGCCGAATTCCGAGGTGATAACCAGCAACGGTAAATCGATTGCCTTGAAATCAGCGAGCATACGGTAAGCCTCACCCAGCATTTGTGGGAAAAGGACCGCCTCAGCTTCGGGTAGCGGTTCACCCAACGCTGCCGGTGCTAATATTTCAGCTTCACCAGCCAGCAGGGTTTTCAGGGTATCAAGCTGATTATCAAAATCTTCGTCTCTACCTGGGAAGTACACTGGAACCAATCGTGCTTTCATGATTATCTCCTTGCAATGGAATTGAAATTAGCTCTTTCAAATCTAATAATGATATTGAGATTACTATTTATCTTGAGACCCAATCACCGATTTTCACAGACCGCATTTACGAACCAATACTTCATGTAAGGCAAAGGCCAGTATTGAAAATACCAACACCAGTAAGCCAATCACTTCTAATCCCAGGGCGTAGGCTGCCACACCCACCAGCGCAGGTATCAAGGCGCTGCCCAGGTAGGCTGCCGCTACTTGAAATCCGATCGCATTTGCAGCGTTCTGCTGCCCGAAACGCGCCGGCGACAGCCCAATCATTACAGGGAATATAGGTGCTATAGAGAATCCGATCAGCGCCAACCCGGAAAAACCCAACAGGTTAGCTGGGTTCAGCCATAAAAGCAGCGTTCCGAGGATCATACCCACCATACCGAGGCGCAGCAGGCGAGTGGGACCGATCCGCTCTGTGATGAAACCGAACAGGATGCGACCAAATGTGAGCGATCCCCAGAAGATGCTCACCCACAGACCGGCACGGTTGACCGACACTGCGCGCGACTCAGTGAAAAGGGTAAAGGACCACTGCCCGACAGAGAGCTCGACGCCGGTGGAAAAGAAGAATACTGCGATCCCCAACCAGACTATTAACATACCCAGGGTTAAGGAGCTGGGTGCCCGTTCCTGGGTATTGTTCTGCGCGTCGTTGAGCAGCAGCCGGCTAGGCCAGTGTTTCAGGTTGAAAGCGAAGTAAAACGCAAGTATGATCTGCAGTACGGCGATAATAATAAAACCCAAACGCCAGTCCTGCCCGTTTGCGAGCAGTCTGGTAATGATAAGTGGGGTGGTCATGGCGCCCAATCCGTAACATGCGTGCAGCCAGTTAAGCGGACCGGAGCTATAACGGGCAGCCACAAATGTGTTCATCCCGCTATCAATAGTGCCGGCACCTAAGCCGACGAGTAAGGCGGAAGCGATAACCATCCACCACTCGGGAACGACAACATAGCCAAGCATCCCGGCGGCGCGCAGCAGGTTGGCGGTCACCAGCAGCACTCCAAAATCGATGCGAGACAATAGCCAGCCGCTGTTGAAGCTAGAGACAAGAACCCCGCAAGTGCTGGCGACCAGGAGCATACCTAAATAATCTAACGGTAAACCGAAATCATGACGTATAGATGGCCAAGCCACGCCTAGTGAGCCTTCATACATACCCAGGCTGACAAAGCTCAGAAAAGCCATGCCCAGCATGATCTTTTCAGCCCTGTGCATCCCGGTGAATAATTTGATGTTTTTCAAATGAACCAGAGTAC
>JAUWPO010000030.1 GCA_030611505.1 Chloroflexota bacterium | reverse complement strand
CGATCATCCCGCCGCGCGGACCGACGGCGTAGACGATGCCTTTGAAGCCGTACTCCACTAAATTGGCTACGATATTGCGCCCTAAGTTCGTAGGCAGGGATGAAACTCCGATGACGGCAACACTGCTGGGATAAAAAAATTTGCGCATGTTTGTATTCGCTCCGCTTTTTGGGTTTGATTATACACTTGAAAGGCGGGTAGTGAGGTTTGGACATGGATATATCTGTATTCGTTTCTTGTTTACCACTATTAGTAAATAAACGTTGCTATTATAATAGAGCGAACCTGATCCAAAGAGAAATTACACATGGAGACCAGTTGTGAAAAATATTAATTTGATGTCCAAGATGATCCTGCACGAATTAGAGAGTATTGTCGGCGGGGGTAATGTCATAACCGCTGAAGCTGATCTTGTCCCCTACTCTGTTGATTTCTTCTGGGTGCCGCGCCTGCTTATCGATCGCGGAGGCTTACCCCCGATGCCGGATGTGGTCGTACTACCCGGAACAGTTGATGAAGTCTCGGCGGTTGTGAAATTGGCGAATATCTATCACATTCCGGTAGTGCCCTGGGGTGGAGGCTCCGGGTCGCAGGGAGGCACGATGCCGATGTATGGGGGCATCATCCTCGATATGAAGCGCCTTAATCAAATCATTGAAATTAATACCTTCGATGGGACAGTGACCGCACTGGCAGGTATAAACGGCTACGATCTGGAAAATGCGCTCAATCAGGCTGGTTGGACATTCCCCCACTATGCGGCCTCGGTGCACTCGGCGACCTTAGGAGGTTACCTGGCATGTCGCGGCTCGGGCACAGTGTCAACCAAATATGGCAAAGCGGAGGACATGGTGCTGTCCGTTCAAGTCGTGCTGCCTAACGGTGATATTATCCGCACTTTACCTGTACCGAATCATGCCGCTGGACCAGGGATTTTGCAGCTATTCGTGGGCTCAGAAGGGAGCTTCGGCATTATTACCGAAGCAACTATGCGTCTTGAACAGATCCCAGAAGTGCGCCGCTTCCGCTCCTATCTCTTCCCCAACATGAAAGCAGGTCTTGAGGCGGGTCGCCGGATTATGCTCGACCGGCTGCAGCCGCTGGTGATACGTCTCTACGATGAACGCTCCACGATAAAAACCGTCCGCCGAGTTCTAGGGATAGAGGCAGACGAAGGATCATACATGGTCATCGGTTTTGATGGTTGGCGCGATATTGTGGAGGTGCAGGAGCGGCATGCGTTTGACATTTGTGAGGAACTGGGTGGAGAGGACCTCGGGGAAGAGGCCGGACACCAATGGTGGGAGCACCGCTATGACTTTTACTTCCCGCCTAAAGTTCTCGATCTGCCCTGGATGTTTGGCACACTTGACACCGTATCGACATTCGAAAAGCTTGAACCGCTGTATTGGGCTAAGAGGAAAGCCTTGGAAGAGCGTTTTAAAGAATGGGACCTTTTCTACTACGCCCACTTCTCACATTGGTACCCGTGGGGAGTCATGGCTTACGACAGGTTCATCATAGAGAACCCGCCAGAAGATCCGGATGAAGCACTTGCCTTGCACAATGAGGTTTGGGATTTAGCTGTCAAAATTAACCTTGATTACGGAGGGGTGATCAACGAACACCACGGAGTCGGTTTGAAGTTGGCTCGCTATGTCAGAGGGCAGTACGGTCCGGCTTTTCAAGTGCTCGAGGGGTTGAAGGATACACTTGACCCGCATAACTTGATGAATCCCGGCAAGATGGGGTTTGGTCCACCGCGCTAATACATGGAGCCTAAAATGAAACGTCTCGACACCCACAAGAAAGCATTATATGAATTACGTTTTTCACCGATGTGCAAACCGGCAGGTGAGGTTTCCAATCTCACCCAGCAGGAAGGTCATACCACACGCGCGCATGTCATCATGATGTGGCGAGTTGCAGAGGACATGATAGATTGGGGACCTCGCGAAGCGGAATTGCTGTACGAGTCTACGCTTGACAGCATCAGCGAAGCCTTCGACGTCTTTCATTATCCTATCAGCCGTTACATGCTTGACGCGCGTGCTGATGTTTGGGATGCTGGACTGGCGCCAGATTGTGTCAAGGAAGTTGTCGCTGCGACCAGCGCTCAGACCGTGGAGAGACCGCCAATAGTCGCAGAAGGAGAAGCACTGCTGTTGGCTAGTGAAATCGCTCAGCTTGAAGATACCACTCTGCTGGACTCAACGAGGGTAGCATTACTGAATGCTGGCGTCGATGCGTCCCCCTGGGTCGCGCCATCCGGAGCACTGGCTTACGCTTTGGGTGCCCACGCTGTAGCGAAAGAGCAAGCCTTAAAGGTCAAGGAAGGAATTAGAGACAGCGGAGCACAAACCATCATCGCGGATGGACCTGAGACCGCCTGGGTGCTTAAAAACATCTATCCCGAATTCAACCTGGGTTTAGCGGAAGATGTCACCGTACGGCTGCTATCGGAAGTGCTTGCTGAAGCACAAGCGCCGCCAAAGCGAGAGGTTTGGACAGTATTCGTTCACGACAGCCGCCCGGCATACTTAATCGCTGAAGGGGCACCGGACACCAGAGCCATTCTACCGGGATACTTTTATGACGAGTCCATTTTCGGCAGTGGAATCGTTTACGAAGCGCCGCGCCACATCGTCGATTCAATGGGCGGACAGCGCGTATTTGGAACCTGGACGCGCGCCCTGGCTAAATCAAGCGGGAGCGACGATGGTCTCTGGTTGACCCACCCGGAACTGGCGGCGGGATTAGCCGAGCAGCGCTTGGATTACGCGCTTGGGCTAGGAGCGGTGACGCTCGTGACTGATTCGCCGATTGCAGCGGCGCATCTTTCAAAATATATTGGTGAACGTCCGCTGGAAGTGAAATTGTTGTCCGAGCTATTGATTGGGGGATAATTAGGAATTGCCGGTTAGAAATTGCAAATTAGGAGGGGATAAGGGGCTGGGGTGACTGGGAGTAGGGGAGGTTTAGAGTTAGGGATTGCAAATCACAAAATTGCATATAGGCAGTGGATAGATTTAAAGCAAAATCTGGACACGGATTTGAACGGAAATTTTTAGAAATCCGTGTTCTTCCGCGTTTATCCGTGTACAGAGTTGCTCTACTTGGGATAATGCTTCGAAGGCGCAAATCCCAACAACAAATGTTGCCAATCGCCGTGTTTTGCTATTGACTTTTGCGAAGATTTATGTATAATTGGTGTGCTGGTCGTACCAGAATACCAGAGGTTGCTCATGAAGATAAAACCTGTGCCACGCATAACGCTTGCTGATACCGTCGCTGGAAAGTTGGCGGCCTCCATCCTCGATGAGTCATTAAAACCCGGAAACCAGTTACCTTCCGAGCGCGAGTTGATGCGCCAGCTCGGCGTCAGCCGGACGACGGTCAGAGAAGCGTTAAAGATCCTTGAAGAAAACCACCTGATCGAGTCTCGCCCCGGTGTTGGCTGGTTCGTGTGCGCCATCAACGAGGGTAATTTTGCCTCCGCATATGAGCTGGCGGGCGATGAACGTAGAGCCCCGGCGTCAGAGAGTAAAACAGATGACAAAATTACCCTCAGCGGTCCAAAGCGATTACCCGTCACTCCAGAAAAACCGCTCCATATACCCAATCTACGCACCGATCGCCTGGGAACTTTTGATTTCATTTCCTGGTGGGAGCGCGAGAAAGTTGAAAGTGCTAAAGTGCTGGTGGTTGGCGCCGGCGCGCTGGGCAACGAGGTCATCAAGAACTTGGTTCTGATGGGTGTCGGGAATATTTACGTTATCGATTTCGATACTATCGAAGCCGCCAACCTCAGCCGCTCTCCATTGTTCCGGGAGAGCGATTCGGGTCGTAAAAAGGCGGAAGTCGCTGCGGCGCGCGCCAAGGAGCTCAACCCCAACGTGCACGTCCAATATCTGCACGGCGACGTGACCACCGACCTGGGCCTGGGAGTCATCCGGCGTATGGATGTGATCATCGGCTGCCTGGATAACCGCGAGGCGCGTCTGGCAGTGAACCGTTTTGCCTACTGGATGAACAAACCCTGGGTGGATGGAGCCATTCAGGAGTTATTGGGGCTGATGCGGGTTTTCGTCCCCGGTGAAGGCGCCTGCTTCGAGTGCTCGCTGACCGAGCAAGCCCGCCGCGACCTGGCTGTGCGCTATTCCTGTCCGCTGCTGGCGCGCCAGAATGTGCTGTTGGGGAAGGTTCCCACCACACCCACCATCTCAGCCATCATCGGAGGTATGCAGTCCCAAGAGGCGTTGAAGATCATTAACGGACTGTCGGTGGAGGCGGGTAAGGTGGTGCATTTTAACGGCATGGTCAACCAGATGCACACCGCAAGCTACCGTCCGCGAGAGGACTGTGAGAGCCACTGGATTTTCGGTGAGATATCCGAACTGCCCGCCAGGGCGGAAACTACCACAATGGAGGAGCTGTTGCGGACGGCGCGCGCTGACCTGGGACCAGATGCTGTTATTGAGCTGGATCAGGAGTTGGTGCTGGCACTCGATTGCCCGAAATGTAAAACTACCGAACAAATCCTGCAACCGATCTCGGAGGTCAGCTTTGAATCTGCCCACTGCCCGGTGTGCGGTACGCTGCGTGATACCCAGATGACCCACGTGATTACCGGTGAAGAACCCTTCCTGCACCGCACGCTTGCCTGTCTGGGTGTGCCTCCCTTACACATTCTGCGCGCCTACAACACACACGAGTACCGCTTCTATGAACTGACAGGCGACCTGGAGGATGGGCTGCACTTCAGCGACTTTGATGAGACCTTCCCCACCCGCAAGGAGGACATCCGCCAGCGAATACGCCTGGGAGAAGTTATTAAATTGAGCGATATAAAAACCAATCCAGCCCGCGGCCGGGTTATTTTTCGCGATTGAGGTGCAAATTGGCTGTACAATTGGTACTCGAGACTTATGAGGGTTTTCCGCGTATGAAGAAGTTCTTCAACAGCCTGATTGGTCGCACTTTACTTGTGCTGCTGCTTGTATTGGCGGCGGCTGTGACCCTGCCGATTATCTACCAGGCGAACCCGATTGTGCCGTCCTATGTATTCAAGTGGACGACCGTTGCTGGGCTTGGGTTGGCAGCCGGGCTGGGGGCAAATTTGCTGCTGCGGGAGCGCAGCGTCCTGGTACGCCTCCTGGCAGGTACTGTTGCACTATTCGCTGGTCTAATTATTTCAGGATGGATCACCCATGCAAACATAGGAATCGACCTTGCTAAACGTCCGCATACTGGACTCAACTGGGACTGGCTTGCTCAATTGACCTTTGGGGGGCTTTTCGTCTTGCTGGCGACCTGGACATGGCGCTTCGCTCCTAAACCCAAGCAAGCAGCTAAGAAGTCGTCCCGGCCGCGAAAGAATTCGTCCAAGTCTTCGAAATCCCCTTCTGGTAAACGATCACAGACACCAACTTCTCGGGCAAAATCCAGCCCCAAACGAGCTGGTTCTTCGACCGCTGCCGGGTCGAGAACCACTAGAGTGAGAAATACAACCACTAAAAGTCAAGTGAAGGCGAACGGAACTATCAAATCTAGAAAGACGACCCAAAGCCGTACTCGTAAGACTACCTCATCCAGCAGGACCAGAAGCGAAGCAAGGACCAAAAAGAAGGTAACCATACCAAAGAAAGATCTACCGGGAGTTGCCCAACGCCAGTTCTGGGCTTCGCAGTGGAACAAACTGCGTTTGAGAACCCGGGGCGTCTGGAGGGACAGCCAGACGACGGGGAAACGGGTGAAAAGCCGGCTTTCGCCAGATTCGAAGAAACCCAAAATCAAGACCCGCGCCCGCTCACGTATGGTCCTGCCAAGCAGGCAGCGACGAAAAGAGGAGCACGTGCACCTGGCAGGAGTGGTCGAGCACCGCTGTCCATATTGTTTAGAAGTTGTGGAGAAAAATGACCAGCGCGGTGTACGAGTGTGTCCTGTCTGCGGAACCCGCCACCACGCTGACTGCTGGGCGGTGACCGGCACATGCCAGGTCCCGCACGAGTGAAATGTACCGCCGCAATTATTTAAGGTACGGAGGAGCCAATGCCTGATTTACCCGTCACAATCGTTCTACCGAACGGCAGCGCACGCCAGGCAGATATCCCGGAAGACATCGCCATCCGCGATATCGTGCCCGAGTTGGTGTCACTGTTGAATCTGCCCACCGTGGGTCCGGATGGACGTCCCATGGGCTATCGCCTGGACAGCAAAGCTCTGGGTAGAGAGTTAGGGGAGGAGGAAACCATGGCGGACGCTGGTGTACCGCCTGAGGATCGCCTGATCCTGACAGCCGACATCACTGCGGGGGCGACCCCGGTGAACCAGAGCCCGCGCATGCGGCGCTTGAAAGCGGATCATGATCTGATGCAGGAGCTCAGAGCGCGCAGCGATTTGATCGAGTTCCAGGCCAAATCTACCCGCCGCGGTTTGCCGCCGGAGAGATATATCATGACATACAAGTGCAAGGGCATTGTGGCGGTCGACCGAAATGGCAGACCGAAGTATGGGAACAGGCACCAGGTAGAAATTTACCTGCACAGCCAGTATCCCCAGCGCTGGCCTGGAATGAAGTGGCTGACTCCCATCTGGCACCCCAATATCAATCATCTCAACGGATCGGTGTGTATTGACGCCGCCTGGTGGACAGCCAGCCGCTCGCTGGACCGTTTGGTGATTATGCTTGGCGAGATGGTGCAGTACAAGAATTTTCACGACGACCCGACCAAACCACCCTTTCCGTGGGATCCGGAGGCGGCGCGCTGGTGCCGGTCCTACCGCGCCAAACACCCGCATGTTTTTCCGGTCGACCAGAGCGAGCTCCTGCGACCTGAGCGTGTGAAGATCAAGAAAACGAAAAAGGGTTCGAAACCACGGATAAAGTTGAAGTAATACCCATCCTGTCTTGGGATGTGGTGTGAATTGCGAGTTTCACCGGCAGTTCACACCACGTCGTAAGACGTGACCCAATCAGCGCTAGCGCAAGCCCACTGGCCCGGGCTTATGGGTAAGAATAATAAAAACTATCAATACACATGGAGGATAAAACAATGGCAGATATTCCCGTTACTTTAGTTCTTCCCTCGGGAGGTACCCGTTCTGCGGAAGTCCCCGAGGATGTACCGGTGAAGGAATTGATCCCTGAGCTGGCGACGTCGCTCGAGCTTCCCACCACGGGTCCCGACGGTCGTCCTATCAGCTACAGGCTGGACAGCAAAGCCTTAGGCCGCGAGCTCCAAGAGGATGAGACCTTGGCGGAAGCCGGCGTGCCGGAGGATGACCGCTTGATCCTGACAGCCGATATCACGGCAGGATAAGGAAAAGGCCAGGTGGTTTGTCCCGCCAGACGACCACCTGACCTTCCCATAGAACTACAGCTAGATTTTACCACTAATGGAAACCCAATCGATTTCCGTTTCACCGTTGAATCGACCGAAACCGCACCGCGCCCATATCCCCTATGGCTGCGCAGTACGCTGGCGCTCTCCTCTTGAAGATGGCGAGTTGATGCCTGGTGTGTCGGTTTTCGTTTCCCAGCGGGCTTTCGTGCGCTTCTGCGCTCACGCTGGGAGCGACCTGGAAAACGAGGTCGGAGGCTGGCTGGTCGGTAAATGGTGCCTGGATAAAAGATCGGACGAGCAGTTCATCGTCATCGAATCTATTTTGCCGGCACCGTTCACTCGTCATGGCGGCGCATATTTGACCTTTACCCAGGATACCCAGGTTGCTCTCTACGCACAGAAAGAGGAGCGCTACCCCGGTAAAGACCTGGTTGGCTGGTACCATACTCACCCCCGTATGAGCATCTTCCTCTCTGAATACGACATCTGGATGCACGAGAATTTCTTCCCGCATCCCTACCAGGTCGCCCTGGTGATAGAGCCGTTTTCTTATACAGGAGGCTTTTTTATCCGCCAGCCGGATGGCGAGTTGGATGCGCGGCGCTACTTTGGCTTTTACGAACTCCACAACCGCACGAACCGCAGTGTCGTGCACTGGCGAAATGTTTTCCCAGAACCGGAAATTGAGCAAGGAGAATGATATGAGTCGTTTGATGAAGCTTTTTTACTACGGAGTACTGGGCGCGATCGGAGGCGTGATCGGCTGGCAAGCCAGCAACTTGCTGGGACTCTCTTTCGCAGGTAATGTTTACTTGAGTGAAATCGTCGTCGGCGCGCTGATCGGTTTTTTTATCGGTCTCCTGATAGGCGCAGCGGATGGGCTGCTGACTCGCAACCCGGTACAGGCTGTGAAAGCAGGTCTTCTGGGCGGGCTGCTGGGTCTGGCGGGGGGAGCGATTGGTCTGCCGTTGGCTGAGGGATTGTTTCAACTGCTGGGAGGTCATGTTTGGGCGCGTGCCATTGGTTGGGGGATATTCGGAGCGCTGATCGGGCTGGCGTGCGGCTACAGCGGCGGCAGCCAGATGTGGAAAGGCGCCCTGGGAGGATTCCTGGGTGGTGTGCTGGGCGGCGTGCTGCTTGAAAGCGCCCGTAACTGGCTGAGCGACCCACTCTTGGGGAAGGCCGCCGGTTTGCTCCTGATGGGAGCGTCGGTCGGTACGTTCATCGCCCTGATTGTGTACCTGCTCTCGCGCGCCTGGCTGAAGGTCGTAAGCGGAAAACTGAAAGGGACGGAATTCATCCTGGATAAGTTCATGCGTGAAAATGGACCTTCGGCTTTCATCGGCAGCGACGCCCTCAAAGCTGATATCGTCCTGCCCGACCCCGATATCGCCCCCCAACATGCCATGCTCAAGGGCGCCGGTTCGTACTTCACCCTCAAGGACATGAGCCTGGACGGTACGTACGTTAACAACCGGCGCATCGAGCAGACCAAACTTAGGAACAATCAAAAGATCAAGATGGGCAACACCCAGCTTGAGTACCACGAAAAGAGGTGAGCTATGCTCAAGATACCTAAAACCAAACTTGCATTTTTCAGCCTGCTGTGTATCTCGCTGGTCTTCCTGATGGGCTTTTCACCGGTCCGGCAGTCCTTGCCTGCCCAGCAACCTTCACCTGCCCAGCAAGGGGCGCCCGAGAGCGGGACGCTGACCGCTCGCATCACTCAGGTGGACACATCCCAGTTCCCCAAAGTGACCGTGTACGTCTCGGTGACGGACGAGAACGGGGAACCGGTGGGTGTGAGCGTATCAAAACTTGTACTGCGGGAGAACGGCGAAATCATGACACCCGAGGATATCTCCGGCGCTGGAGAGATCGGACCCCTGACCACCATGCTTGTGATGGACGTCTCTGGCAGCATGAACCACGCCGGAAAACTGGAGTCCGCAAAGGATGCCGCCCGCGCTTACGTTGACCAGTCACGCCCACAGGATTACGTTGGCTTGCTGGCTTTCAACACACAGACCGACTACGTGCAGCCGTTGACCAGTGATCACCAGAAGTTGTCCGATGCCATCGAGAGTCTCAAGGCTGACGAAGATACAGCCATGTACGATGCCCTTGTCACAGCAATGGATCTGCTGGAAGCGATCCAGGGACGGGTGGCAGTCATCGCCCTGACCGACGGTCTGGACAACCGCAGTAAAATATCGCCCCAGGAAGTGATCCAGATGATCGGACCGGAAGGGCTTTCGATCTCGACGATCGGTTTAGGCGAACCCACACACAGTACCAGCGCCCTCTCCGGGCTGAATGAGCCGGCTTTGAAAACCTTTTCGGAACAGGCAGGCGGCATGTACGGATACGCCAACGACGCAGAGTCGCTGCAGGCGCTGTATAAGCTTTACGGGCGCGCCCTGCAGAGTGAGTACGTGATCGCCTACACGTCACCTTCGCAGTTGCGCGACGGCGTCAACCGCGCCCTGACCGTCACGGTCAGCGACCAGGAGGAGGCGACCGGTGCAATCGCTGCGAGCGCAGCGGAGGGCGAGCAAGAGCTGTACAACCCGGGTGGGCTGGTGCCCGAGGTGGCTGAACCGGCTTCCTGGAGCATTTTCTTCATCCTATTGGTCGCCCTGGTGCTGCTGTTGCTCGTGCCGACGCTGATCTTTTTTGTCCTGCGCTTTTTCCGAGGTCGACAAAAGGGGAAGGTCAAGGTGAAGAACAGCCCCACTAAGAAAGCGAGGATCAAGTTGAAGAGCTGAGAGGATTAAAAATGAGGCGTGTTTAACGTGCGGCGTGTCGGAAAGATGCGCCGTACGTTTTTTTGAAATCCGTGTTCATCCGCGCTTATCCGTGTACTAAGGCATTTCGGGGATTCTTCACTCGTACGCAAGCACCTCACGGATGGTGAGGCGCGCCGCGCTGCGAGCTGGCAATATACTGGCAAAAACCGAGAGAGCCAACACTACCCCCAGCCATATTAAAAAGCCGTCCAGGGTAAAGGCCAGCGGGATTGGGGCGTTGATCATCGCCTCGCTGATGATCTTCAACAGCAAGAAACTGATCGGAAAAGAGACCAGCAATGCGGCGGACCAACTGATCAAACCGATAAAAACCCCTTCGAAAACCACCGACTTCATGATCGCGAAATCCACCGCTCCGATAGCACGCATAACACCGATCTCGCGCGTGCGCTCCAGAACGTTCATTCCCATAGTGCCTGTCAACCCAATGCTGCCTACAACCGCTGTCAGTAAAGCCATGGTCAGCAAAAACACGACCAGTATATTGACCATTTGCGCACTCTGCTCCCTTGTTTCCGCCCCGGTTTGAATACTACTGACGTGAAAGCCGCGGGCGCGCAGATACTGGTCAAGCGCAGTACTGAACTTCTCTTGACCTTCCAAACTTTGATCGTTAGTGACCAGGCGGTAGGAAGACGCCTGATTGGACATATTTTGGAGACCGGAAATTGACTCGTAAGGAGCATAACTCAACGGATCCCCCATAAAGTTGGTGAAACTAAATACCCCTACCAAGGTCCAATCATCTTCTCGCCCACCCGACACGCTCAAGCGCAGCGTATCCCCGGGTTTCAAATCAGGAATAGTGTCCCAGATCGCATCCGAGATCACAATTGCCTTTCCATCACCAGGAAGCAACCAGCGTCCGGCTACCATATCGGGATCGAGTAAAGCGCTATCAGCGGGTGGAGCAATTATCAGCAGGTTCTCTACCACATCCCCGTTCGGATCTAGAACTTCTGCACTGGCTCCCGACCATGCTTCTATATCCTCAACACCGGGTATCTGAAATACGGCATCCTGCACCTTAGCAATGCGGTAAGGCTGCTCGAAATCCAAGGTTATATCGGCCATGAAATGTTGGGTCAGATGAATCATATACTCCTGCATTGAGACACGCACATTAAAAACCGCGATGAAGATAGCTCCGGAAACGGTCAGGGTAAACAAGGTGAGCAACAGGCGACCCTTGCGCCGGAAAGTATTGCGGATAGAAAGCAGTACCGGCCGCGAGAGCCAGCGTGTCAATCTTCCGAGTCGATCCCACCAGCCGCTGATTGTTGGCTGATCACCAGGGCGGTCGTTGCTGATTGCCCGGCGCACCGTAATTTTCGAACCGCTGTTTACGGGGAAAAAACCAGCAACCAGGGGCACAATCAGGGCGATCATAATCTGAATCACGACTGCCACCGGGATTATTCGAAAGTCCTGCAAATTGGCTTTCATAAAAAATGCCATAAGCTGTGCCAATTCATAACCTGCCAGCGCCCCCAGAGGAACGGCAATAATTAGAGCAATGATGCCGTACAGGAGTATCAATAATAGATACATCCCCAAGATTTGGAGACTGCGCGCTCCCACGAGCTTCATCACGCCGATTTGACGCAAGTGCTGAATGATCAGGGCATTGAGTGTGTTGACGATCAGAGATGTGCTCAGCAGCACGACCAATACACCCAGTGCTCCCAGGATTCCAAAAATCGCCAGGGCCATATCTCCAAAAGGGTGTTCGTTGGATTTGCTAATGTTGGCACGGTAAATTTGGCGACCACTCTTTTCAAGTTTATCTTCGATTGCGTCGGAGATACCCTGGATATACTCTTCATCGTTGGAATCGTCGCTGACCCTTGCATAGAGCCGGTTGTAATTTTCCCGCTCGCCTAACCAAACAAGAGAATCTTGGGTTACGTAACCGATTGGAGAACCTTCAAAACCACCTACCGCGGTTTGATCTGCTGCGATGCCTACTACCGGCATATGGCGGATAGTGCCGTCCGCAATCTGAACTGAGAGCACATCCCCCACCCGGTAGCCCGAGTCTCTCATTGGCTCATACCCAATGAGCAGTTCGTTCTCACCAGGCATCGGAGCCCCTTCAACATGATCACGCATGTTAATCTTGGAATTTTCGAAGTCTTTGACAGCAATCAAGTCAAGATTCTGCTGAGTTTCACCATCCTGGATGACGCTCACCCTCAGATTATGGCGACCTTCGACCTCCCCCACTCCTGGGATCTCCTTTATAGAACGAAGAAAATCATCGTCGAATGGATCGGTCATTATCTCGATGTTAGCCGGGTTCACCGCTGCATAGCTGACGTGGATATCTTCCGAAAGGATCATGTAGGCAGTGATAATTGCGCCAATAGCGAAAACCCCGACCGTAATAGAAGCCACCACCAGCAGGGTGCGCGTTTTGTTATCCCACAAATCAGCCAGTACCTTGTTCCAGCGCGGTCTTACAAAACTCTTCTTCGCTTTCATCACTCCACGCAGTCTCCATTCTGCACCAGGTTTTCTTCCAGGCGGATGCGAGCAACTTTCTCAACTACATCCTGGGTGGGCTGCGATCCATGCAGCAATTGATGAAATTCTTCTTTTGACAGTAGAGCCAGCTCGACCGGTCCACCCGGGGCTGCGCGAGCGCTGGCGATCGAATTCTCACTGTGCATTAATTCAACTTCACCAAAAAATTGTCCCTGTCCCAAACGGGCAAGTGAAATCTCCGGGCATCCCGGGTTGTTGAGCAAAATATCTACAGCACCGCTGGCGACCATAAAGAAATATTCCACACGCTCGCCCTGGCGGATTATCGTCGACCCAGGTTGATATACTCGTTTTTCAGCCTGGTGTGTCGCCGCGAGCATTTGTGGGTGGTTCAACAAGGGCAAGGCGCGTGCGATCGCATCGTCTATAATCTCCCCGTCCGATAGTATCACTGTCTGGTCGGTGCGTTTGGTGAAGGAGGGGTCGTGGGTGACGATCATGATGGTCTTACCGCGCCTGGCTAGATCCTTGAACAGGTCAAGAATGATATCCGCTGATCGTGAGTCCAAGTTGCCCGTCGGCTCATCAGCTAGAATAATCGGAGGGTCGGTCGCCAAAGCCCGGGCGATAGCGGCGCTTTGCTGCTGCCCACTTGAAACCGAGGCTGGCAGGTTATGCGCCTGCTCTTCCAGACCAACCATTTTCAGCAGCTCCATGGCACGATCCGGACGCTCGTTGGCCTGGTAAACCCCGCAGTAGTCCATCGGCAGCATGGTGTTTTCAAGCAGGGACAGGGTTGGCAGGAGTTGGAAGAATTGAAACACGATACCGACATTGCGACCGCGCCACAACGCCCTTCGACTTTCGGACATCTCATAGATGTTCTTGCCACCAATGATCACTTCACCTGAAGTTGGGTGGTCAATACCTGTAAGCATGTTCAACAGGGTAGACTTGCCGCTGCCAGATTTGCCGACGATGGAAATAAACTGCCCGTAGCTCATCTGCAGGTTGATTCCCTTCAGGGCTGGAAACTCACCCGCGGCGTTTACATAGGTCTTGACAACGTCACGCAAGATGATCGCCGGTTTGTCAGAATGATTCCTGGGGGTCTCCCCATCATTGGAAATAATTTCCCCTGCGACCACATCCACTGCAAATTCTGGAGCTTGCGCCTCCTCCTGCAGAACATTTTTGCTACCAGTTTGGGAAGATGGGTAGCCTTTCTCTGTTAATACAGCGCTGCCGCCATCGCTAACGACCTCACCATCGGATATGAACAAGCGGCGCGAAAAGCGGCTCTTAAGGGAGCGATCATGAGTGACCATAACTATGGTCTTGCCACCCGCTACCAGTCTCTCGAAGATCTGGAAAATCGTTTCGGCAGTGACTGTGTCCAAATTTCCGGTTGGTTCGTCGGCAAGGATTACCGGAGGATCGTTCACTAAAGCTCTGGCGATAGCGATGCGTTGTTTTTGTCCTCCGGAGATTTGTGCGGGCAGCTTATAAGCATGCTCGGTCAGTTCAACAAGCTCGAGCAATTCCATTGCCCGTTCAGTGCTGATCCTGGGTTGATAAAGTCCAGCGAAATCCTGGGGCAGCATTATGTTCTTCACTAGGCTCAGTTGGGGCATCAACTCGAAAGATTGGTACACAATCCCGATGTTGCGACCGCGCCATAAGGCTAAATCGTCTTCGCTCATCGAATTCACCGGAACAACGACTCTTTTTACCGTGTGGTTGGTTGCCTCCCGGGTGTAAAAGAGCACTTTGCCGGATGTGATCTCGCTGACGCCCGAGATCATGTTAAGCAGTGTGGTTTTTCCAGCGCCTGACTTACCGATAATACCCAGGAACTCGCCTTCGTAGATGTCCAGTGTGATCTCGTTTAACGCATTGAAGTCTCCTGCTCCGGTTGTGTATACCTTGCATACATCGTGGAGCTGGATGATCGGTTCGTGGGTCCCTTTTATGGTTCGGGCGTCGAGTTCTTCCTGCATTGGGTTTAATTTCTTTCTGATGTCCATGTATAGTTTGTCTTTTTGGGATCAGCGAAAATCGTGTGTTAGTTTGTCGAGGCGAGTCAGTTCCTCATCAGAAAGCCTGAACTTCATCGCGCCTGCGTTTTCTTCAGCTTGTTGCACCTTGGATGCCCCCGGGATGGCGACTACTGTCTCGCCTTGAAAATTGATTAACCAGTTCAACGCCACTTGACCGGGAGTGACTTCGTACCTGGCGGCGATTTCTTCTAAGAGATTGACAGTCGGGCGGCTACGTTCGAGGCGGCGGCGCAACATCAATCTGCGGAAGTAAGGTGTTTGGTCGAGCAGTTCGGGATTCTTGTGGAACTTGCCCGATAAAAGCCCTGACGCTAGCGGCGACCAGGCTACGATAGTAACCCCTGTTTCCCTGGCTGCATCCAACACCCCATTGGTCTCGATCTTGCGGTTGAGCAGGCTGTACTGAACCTGGTTTACTGCCAGAGGCAGCCCGCGTTTTTCCAGCGCCGCCTGGGCACGTTGCATGCGCGCCAGGTTGAAGTTGCTAACTCCGACTGAGCGGATTTTTCCGGCTTTCACCAGATCAGCCATAGCGTCCATCTCAGTCTCTGGGGAGGAAAACCCCCAGGGTTGGTGAATCATGTAGAGGTCAATGGTGTAGCCGTCTAGAAAATGGATGCGGTCATCTATAGTCTGAGGAATATTGCTGGCGCTCCTGAAGATGGGGAACCACTTGGTCCCGATTATCACTTCATCGTCCTGTACCTCCGCGACTTTCAATCCGTTTGCCAATCCCCGCTCCGAGCGCCCGCGGCCGTAAATTTCAGCAGTGTCGAACCAGTTGATGCCGCCGTTCAGGGCAGTTTTGATGACGGCGTTCATCTGTTCCGGAGGGAGGTCCGGCATTATGCCCCTGAAAAAACCGCTGCTGCCCGAGAACTGCATCACCCCTAGACCAATAGGTGTGATCTCAATATCAGTGTGCCCGAGGTATCGTTTTTGTACGTTTATTTTGGTTTTCATTAAATCAGTTGTTTTGCCTGTTCCTGTAGTTTTTTATCTTGGACAATCTTCCATTTTATCACAGGTCTAAGGAGCAGGGGAGCATAGGGGTGCGGGGGAGCCAGGGAGTAGGTGCGCGAGGGGAGAAAAAGTTGGGAATTGCGAATTAGAAATTGCAGTAAGGTTTAACCGCAGAGCACGCGAAGAATTTATTTTCTTGTTGTTAACGGTGGTGAAATCGGTGTCAAATGTCTAGCTGACCCCGCTATCTTCTAATGCAACGGCTCCTTTCAGCCACCAGCCGATTTCAATCAGAAATGTTCCTGCTCGATCTACGCTGCGCTTAACCAGACCTGGTTGATGCGTCTGTGCTACCTTCTTGTGTGAGAAGGGTCGCTTGGATTTTACCTCATTTGACAATTCACTCTGGCGCTCTTTGCGGATTTGATCCATAAAGAATAGGGTGTCCATTTTTTATACCTCCACATAAAAAGGTTTGTTCTATTTACATTCGCAGTTTATCAATCAGTTGGGGGGGTTGTCACCAGTCAAAGGTGGGGATTAAAGGGGGGTATTGTCCATTTAAAGCCAAGTCGAGTATAATTGGCTCCAGTCAGTTTCGTCTCAAAGTCACGCAGCCGGATATATGCAGGTACATGACGATATGAAAAGCGATGGTTATTTTCCTGTGGTCGAACCGCTCACAGAACGTGAGATGGAGATCCTGCGTTTAATCTCCAGGGGATTGTTTAATCGCGAAATCGCACGCTAACTGGTCATCACATCTGGAACAGTCAAATGGTACAACAGACAGATCTACAGCAAGCTGGGGGTGCACAGCCGCACTCAAGCCGTCGCCCAGGCTAAAAAAGCCGGATTATTTGATCCAACTCCAGAAACATCCCCAAGCCCGGGAATCACCCCTGAGCACAATCTTCCCGCCCAGGTCACTTCGTTCATTGGGCAGACAGGTCGCGGCGAAGGGACAGCCAGAGCTAGCTGCGCGGCTGTTCGGGGTGTCGGAATCAATTCTCCAAGACCTGGGGGCGAGCCTGCAGCCTGCCGACAAGATCGAAATTGATCGCTACCTGGATGATGTTCGTACGCAGCTAGACGAAAGAACATTTGAGAAAGCAAGGGCTGAAGGGCGGGCGATGTCATTAGAGGATGCAGTTGCATTGGCAATTGATGAGAATGTTGCTTAAATCTAACTCCACGGCAGGTGATCGGACGGAATATTATTCATGAATAGTATACTTAAATTATTTTCTTAAAAAGGAGCCTTAAAATGTCCATTGAACAAATTCGCGCTAAAGTGATTGGCAGCATTTGGCAAGCTGTTGCTCAAAGTGGTGTAGATCTCTCAGCCTTACCCCACGATCAACAGGAGAACCTGGTCAGTAAGATCGCCGACAATGTGATGGCGACCATCAACTCTTTGCAGGAAGACGAAATCAAGGAAGAGGTGAACGCCGAGATAGTAGATAATCTTGACGAAAATGTCCTTTGGAAAGGTCGTCCCTTCCTTTCTCTCGTCGAATCTTATTTAGTGACGACCGAGCGGATTAAGATCGTTAGAGGGCTTCTATCAAGGGATGTGGAGAATTTCGAGCTGATCCGAATACAGGACATCGATTTCAAACAGGGAATTAACGAACGGGTGTTCGGCATAGGTGATGTTAGGATCCGCGGGCACGATGCTTCGGACCCAGAAATACTCCTGCGCAATGTTGGTGATCCAGAGGATGTGTACGAGATCCTGCGAAAAGCCTGGTTAGATGCCCGCAAGCGGCATGGATTGGAATTTAGAGAATTTATGTAAATCCGATAGTGGAATTGCGAATTAGAGGTTAGGAGGCAGTTGTAGTTCTGTAATCTCTGGTCTTTAGTCTCTAGTCTTTAGTCGATAGTCGGCAGTAAAGAACACTGCGTCGGCAGTGAAGAACATTGGGCAAAAATCATTGCTTCGGCAATGAAAAACATTACTTGAGATTTCTTCGAGGTTTTTTCCGGACGTGGGAGCTTGGAAAGCTGTAGAGGGTATTGCTGCATCGTTTGTTTCCAAGTGTGGGGACCCGGGCAGTTATAGGGAGTGACGGAGGGCAGGGGAACTGGTGGGGCACGGGAGCAAGGACGCTTAGGGGCGAGGTTACCATAAATCTCGAATTACGAAGTCAAAAATTGCATCAGCAGCTCCTTGACCTAATTCACCGAAGTTCTTTAAATCTAAGTAGATTTGGATAGGGGAAACAACTGCCGCACCGCCACGAGATTGGGATCCATAAAAAACGCCTTCATCATAAGGTTCCAGCAGGATCACATTTGCTCCGCTGGAAACGGGTTCTAGATCAAATTTTGATATTATCTCATTGACATTCCCTTTGACATATGCAACCATCCGTTGGTAGCGTGCAGTTGGTGGGAAATGGGCAGACCCTGAAATGCTAGTAAGCCCAAACTGCCTTTTTTCTTCTCGACAGAATCTTTCAAGCGAAATCTCAATATCACCAGAGCTTCTAGTCGTGTAAAATTCTGAAATCTTGTTACGCTGGTAGTTATAGTTTTGAGACCATTCTTCTAATAATTCGTAAGGTTCGCATAAGGCAAAGCCGATAGCTTGGGATTTAACCCATTCACGGTCTGCTAGCAACTTTTTTATATTAGAAACCTGACCGAGGCTAACGGATGCCTCCTTTGCCAGCTCCTCGACTTTCCATTCTCTCGGTCCGGACATTAATAGGACTCGCAAGATACGCTCTGCTTTTGGAGAGTATAGTGATTTTAAATAACGCTTGTTTGTGTTGGGGTTGGGTTTCCCTTCTTTGTGTACATAAATTTTTTGAAAGGACAGGTGACAATTGCCAGCAAAATCGATGTATCCGATGTCTGCCTCAAGGCAAATAGCGGCGGAGCGAGGGGAAATATATGGGGCGATAAAGATTGGGTAGTCACCGGGAAACTCCGATCTGCAACGAAAGATCTTGTTTACGGATTGCCGTGCGAAGCGTGGTTCACCATTGGTCCCCACTTCTACAATCAGATTGCAGGTCTTTTTCTCTATCTGTGCGACGATGCGGAAATCTGGATTACAGCCCGGTGACAGTATAGGGGAGGAGATAATTTCGATCTTCACAAAAGGAACATCTCCCAGGCTTGCTAGTATTGCGTTTTTAGCTTCTCTCTCTACATTATTACTTAATTTCACTCTATGAACTCCTTTCAGCAAATGATGAAAATATGATAATAGTGAAATCGAGTATGGTCAAGGATTTCAGGAAAATAGCTACAAGTTGCGAATGGCGAGTTAGCGCAATGGAAAAAGGGTCCAAGAGTGCAAGGGGGCAGGTGAGAAGGGGATAGAATAAGTTAGAAATTGCAAATTAGAAATGGCAAGCCAGAGGAGAAATTGGACACGGACTGAAGGGATTTGGGCGGATTATCAATATATAGAAGAAGCCAGTGTGGTTTTAGGGCGAAAGAACGAATCGATGAGTTTGTTAATTCCCAAATAGAGAATTATTAATGCTGCCATGCTATAATTCAAAATAGGAAGCATTCATCTAAAAGAGTTTTTTCACTGTGGGTTAGTTATCATATAGAAATGAGGATTACGTGAACGAGAGACAGGCAAGCCTGGATTATTTAACTGAGATCACTAACCGCATTTTGAAGGTTAGCGATCCTGAAATGATCATTTTATTTGGTTCCTATGCGCGCGGCGACTTTGGCACGGATAGCGATTTGGATTTGTTGGTCGTTCTTAAGGGGGTTGAATCACCACGCAAGGAGAGTACACGCCTGCGCCGCTGCTTGAGAGGTATGTTGGTGCCGGTAGACATCCTCGTTGCCACTCCAGAGCAAATTGAACGACACAGGAATAATGTGGGTCTTATATACCGTTCAGTACTTAGAGAAGGTAAAGTGATTTATGAACGAGATGAAGCCGTCTGAAACGCCATACTTTTGGATGGAAAAGGCACACTCTGACTTACAGCTCGGCAAAGCTGCATTACGCACTCCAGGAGTTTTAGCTGAGGATGCATGTTTTCATGCACAGCAATGTGTGGAAAAAGCGTTAAAAGGGCTACTTTCTGAACTAGAAATACCATTCCCTAGAACTCATGTCTTGGAGGTATTAATAGATTTATTGAAGGCAAAAGGGGTTGATGTGCCTCTCATAGTGGACGACTCCTTTGAATTAACACAGTATGCAGTCATAACCCGTTATCCCGGTGAATGGGAGCCAGTTACTAAGGAAGAGACTAGAAAGGCGCTGGAACGAGCTACTATTGTCTTAAAATGGGTAGAAGACACAATCGAATGAGGGGAAGATAAATAACCACGCGGTTAGTAGTAATGGGTGCGTGGGTGTGCGTGGGGGCAGGGGAGAGAAAAAGTTAGAAAATGCAAATTAGAAATGGCAAGTTCGGGGATACGTGATTTTGTGGTGTATGTAACCTGCCAGACCGTTACCCTGAAATTGTAAAGTATCCTTCCGTCCTGGTCTTTGCCGCATTCGCCTGAAAATATCCTTCATCAGCCCGAAGGCAGTGCATGATGAGTGAGAGTTACTACTCCATCAACTTATCGAATTCTTCCATGCTCACTGCGGGTGATGTCGTGAAGGAAATCCCAAGCAGTTTGGAAAGTCCAACGGAGGCTTTCATCGCTTGTTCAGTGTTTCGGAACTCTGTGATCAGGACCAGATCTATTTCCCCGAGTAGAGCGTAGCCGGCTTTCACCTTTCCACCTTTGTCATTAATTAAAGCTTCAGCTTTCTCTGTGCGCTCGGCACTGATTTCACTGATTGATTCTGGGGAATATTTGCCAAGCATTATATAGACAGCCATTTAAATATCTCCTTTCAATACTCGAACCATTTGTATGACGTGACAAAGTTCATATCGAGAACCATACGTTTCAAGTCACGTCTGTTTAGCAGGTAAGATCTGGCAG
>JAUWPO010000013.1 GCA_030611505.1 Chloroflexota bacterium | reverse complement strand
GGAGGGTAATTGTGCAAACTTGTTCCAAGTGCCATACGCAGGTGCTGGATTCGGCGACTAAATGTATAAACTGCGATGCGGAATTAAACGATTGGTCAACTACATCGATAGCACTAAAACGATTGCAAGCGAATCCTCGTGTCAGCTATGTGCGTGTCTCTGTCGCACATGATTGTTGCCCGGCTTGCCGGGATATAGAAGGAGCGTATGCTAAGGATGCTGTTCCGAAACTTCCTGTTGAGGGGTGCTCGCACAGTTTAGGTTGTCGTTGTTTTTACCAGCCAGTGCTTGAGGAAATATATCCCTGACAATTAGATATGATCAAAGACTCTTCTAAAGGGGATACGATCCGATATTGGTTTATCTGGATCTTATTATTATCGATTTTCGTTCAACCAGGCGTGTGCAAATTGTAGGGCATCGTCCCGGCTGATTAATTCACCAGCTGCTTGTGATTCGCGTATCGCTTCCAATAGATATCCGATAAAGGGTCCAGGTTCAACTCCAAAGGTCTCAATTAAATCATTGCCGTTTATAAGAGCTGGAGGTGCAATGTCCGATTCTTTTCTCTCCCACCAGGCTTCTAGCAATACGCGTACAGTGTCTAAATGGCTAATCCACATATCCTTTGGAAGGGTAGGACCGTAAGTAGCCATTACATCCGCTAAAGAAAGCAAGCAGATATCAACACCGGATGCTCTACAATCGCGAAAAAAGCGATAAACCGCTCGACGAGAAGGTAATGCCCCTGTTTGTGTCAGGAGTAATGGTCTCATATGATGGCGGAGGATAGAAGAAAGCCGGTCGATTTCGTGGTTACTTAAACGCAGCTTAAGTGCACGGTCGCGAATCATATCCGCCCCGATTTGTTCGTGTTTGAGAAATTGGATGCGACCATTGTCTGTAATTTGGCGAGTTTTTGGTTTTCCTATATCATGATAAAGGGCAGCAAACAACATAATAGATCGTATGGAGCGACCAGGGTTCAGTTTCTTTGAGAGATGGGCGTCCAATTGTTCGCGGTAACGTCCTAAGCGGATCGAAACCATTCCAAGAGCCCAGTTGGCTGCAGCTTCGGGATCGTGGTCGCTAGCTAGAACTTTCAAAATATCATCCAGTTTTCGAATGCAATCCCAGGAATGTGACCAAGCATCAGAGATATGAGGGGGAGGTTGGGGAACATCTTTTAATTGGTCTAATTCGGGCAAAAGATATTTCAGCGCACCTAGTTTATCTAAAGAACGAAGAGCAGCAGCAGGCTGCGGTCCATCAAAGATACGGAACAATTCATCTCGAATACGCTCGGGTGAGATGTCAGGCAATTGGTTTACGGATCGGGTGATCAATTGCTTCGTCTCAGGAGGTATGTAAAGCTTAAAGGAAACTGCTTGCCGGACGGCGCGAATAATGCGAACCGGATCATCCAGGAAAGCTGTTTCAGAACAGGGTCGCAATAGACCATCTTTGAGATCTTTTGCGCCACCGAGTGGGTCGATTATATTTTGTGGGTCGTGCACTGCGAGCGCCATAGCGTTAATTGTAAAATCGCGGGATCGCAGATCTTCTTCCAGGTTTGGACCGCGTTGAGTTGCAAAGTCAAAGACCTGGCGGGGACCATCAGGGGAGATTAATACAATACGGACAGTTTCTCGAACTTCGTCGAGCGGGTAATACGCGGCATTCAGCGCATTTGCAAAACGACGACCCGTTGCAAATACATCTTCGGGCACTATAAAATCAAAATCGTGTGTAGGCTTTCCGAGCAGTGCGTCTCGTACAGCGCCACCGACCAAATAAATTGGCTGGTTTTCTGGAAGTGCTGATCGTATTAGATCGAACAGCTCGGAAGTAAATTGGAATGTCGATGTCTGTGTCATTCCTCAGGTTTGTAGCGTTCTAAATCGACGGTGGCTATGAAAGGGAGATTCCGGTAATATTCATCCATATCCAGACCATATCCGAAGACAAATTTATTTGGAATCACAAAACCGCAATAATGAATTGGGACTTCTACTTCGCGGCGTTCCGGTTTATTCAATAGAGTGCATACACGCAAGCTCTTTGGATGACGGGTTTTGAGGAATTCCAACACGGAGGCGATTGTGTATCCACTGTCAACGATGTCCTCGACGAGAAGTACGGGGCGGTCCTGAATATCATCTTTAAGGTCCAAGGTAATGCGTACTTGACCCGTCGATTGGCGGGTAACGCCATAAGAAGAGACAGCCATAAAATCGACTGTGTTAGGTACTGTGATATTTCGCATGAGATCCGATAGAAAGATAATCCCTCCTCTCAATATGCAAATCAAATGCAGGTTTTCGTTTTGGTAGTCGCGGCTAATTTCTTTGCCCAGCTCGGCGATGCGCTCTTGGAGTTTACCCTCATCGATTAGGATTTCGTCAAGGTATTCACGATAGTCTTGCATTGTCTAATCCCTTGGTACTTGGTGGTGTTTTCGGCAGCGAGCTTCGTACAATTCTGAGGCACCTACAATGACCACAGGATCATCGTACTTGGCTGGTTCGCCGTCAATAAGGCGCTGTGTGCGACTAGCAGGTCCGCCGCAAACCATACAAATGGCGTGTAGTTTATCCACAATTTCAGCTTTTGCCATAAGTTCGGGCATTGGTCCAAACGGCTCGCCGCGAAAATTAGTATCCAATCCAGCGACGATCACTCGTATGCCGCGATCTACAAGTTCTTGGGTGATGGTCACTAATTCTGCATCAAAGAATTGGGCTTCATCAATAGCGACTACATTCGTGTCAGCAAGTATTTTTTGAGGGATTTCGGACGCACGGTTAATAGGAACGGCATCGAATTCACTTCCAGAGTGGGAAGTTACTTTTTCAACTGCATATCGGTCATCAAAAGCTGGTTTGAATACTTGAGTCTTCTGTTTGGCAATTGACGCCCGGCGTAATCTACGGATTAGTTCTTCTGATTTGCCGCAGAACATTGATCCGGTAATGACTTCTATCGATCCGGTGTGGTGTTTCATATATCCCTTGACCTCAATTCTTGTCCATATAGAAACAGGCAGATGGTGTTCGCACCTGCCCGTTCATTTTATATTCGAACTGGTGAAGAAAACTTAAACCACGATTTCTTCCATGGCTTCTGGAAGTTCATAGCCAATCTGGCGTAAACGTTTCTTTAAATCAGCAAGTGATTTTCGTCCAAATCCATCAATTTCAAGCAGCGCGCTTTCACCGAGCGCCATTTTCTCCATAATGTCACCAACATTATTTACTTCAGCCTTCTTAAGTGTAACGGTGGCACGTTTGGTTAATTCAAGTTCCTCGACAGTGCGATCAATCGTTAAGCGTGCTGCTTCGCGCGTTTCAATGTCCTGCACATATTGTTCGCGCGCTTGTAATTTTTTGTAAAAGCGATCTACTTGACCTTCTGTGTCCACAATACGCTGCTCGCCGGTGTAGAAAGGATGGCAATTGGAGCATATGTCAGTACGGATCACTTTACTTGTGGAGCCAGTCGTCCACGTGTTGCCGCAGGCACATATTACCTGAGTATCAGTGTAATACGTCGGGTGAATATCATTTTTCATATTCAATAATCTCCTAACTGGTAATCCTCTTTTTGAAAAAGCTATTCCGTCCGTATTCTAAGCACTTACCAGTTCTGGAAGTGGTACTACAGTGACGCGTTTTCGATTATCGCGGATGTTTTGATAGACGACAACCCCTTCAATTGTAGCGAAGAGAGTGTCATCTTTACCTTTACCAACATTACGGCCCGGTTTTATAGGGGTGCCGCGCTGGCGAACTAGAATATTCCCGGAAAGAACATGTTCACCGCCAAACTTCTTGACACCCAATCTTTGGCTATTGCTGTCTCGACCATTGCGGCTGGAACCGCCACCTTTTTTATGAGCCATTTTTACCTCTCTTTTTTGCCTGCTTTTTCCCGTTCAATGTTATTGAGTCGATTTGTAAACGAATATATTTTTGCCGGTGACCAGTTTTTACGCGATAGCGCTTTCTAGGGCGGTATTTAAACACAACAATTTTTGGACCCTTCACGTGCGCAAGAATGGTGGCTTTTACCTGAGCGCCATTGACTGTGGGGGTTCCGACGCTGATCTTATCTCCATCTGCGATGAGTAGAACCCGTTCCAGATCAACTTTATCGCCAATATCTCCGGAGAAGAGGTCTACATCAATGGTACCGCCTTCGATGACTTTGTACTGTTTGCCACCTTTTTCGACGATTGCATATTTCATAATTTTCCTCCAAGCTTCACTTCACCACAAACCCTGCGCTCATTATTGGAGATGTAAGTTTGCTTTGCCCATCCAATTTCGCAGTGCTGCGGGAAAGTTGGGGATTTGGATACAATATTTTGTCCCAGCAAGGGACTGCCGGGACAGTGCGAGCAGTATTATACCGGTGTTGTGCAGGAGTGTCAACAATATATTCGTAAAAAGTATATTAGCAGGGTATTCCTGATGATTCTATGATGGTCTTAACTAAAAAGTTGCTGTTGATATCCAAGCTAATAAACCGATTTAATTTTTGAAATGCAGTTACTATGTGGTAAACTTGTTCCTTGGTGTCTGTACCAGGAATAATTCAATTTATGATAGGAGTTTGAGTAATGACTGAAAAAAAATGGGTGTATCTTTTTAATGAGGTTGATAAGGCTAAGAACGCTGTTGGGGGCGAGTGGGAGGATGTACGCGCATTACTCGGCGGAAAAGGAGCCAATTTAGCTGACATGACTAGTGCTGGAATTCCAGTTCCTCCCGGATTTACGGTTACAACAGAAGCCTGCAATGCATATTTGGCTGAGGGTAATAAATTCCCTGAGGGGATGTGGGAACAGGAACTCGAGGCTCTGGGAAAAGTAGAATCCCAAACCGGTAAGAAATTTGGCGACCCCGGAAATCCATTGCTTGTTTCCTGTCGTTCTGGCGCCAAATTCTCAATGCCAGGTATGATGGATACCGTGTTGAATATTGGCTTGAATGATGAGACCGCTGAAGGATTGGTCAAAAAGTTTGATGACGCAGGTTTTGTTTACGATGCTTACAGACGCCTTGTGGAAATGTTCGGTAAAGTGGTATTAGGCATTCCAGATGAAGCATTTGAAGAACCTATGGCGGAATACAAAGAAAAGAAAGGCGTGAAGTCTGACACAGAATTGACTGCCGAAGATTGGAAGACCATAACTGAAACTTTCAAGGCGGTTGTAAAAGAGCATAAAGGAATTGATTTCCCGCAAGACCCTGTAGAGCAGCTGCAGCTATCAACTGAAGCCGTCTTTAAGTCTTGGTTTGGAAAGCGTGCGGTAGATTACCGCAATGCAGATGGAATTTCTCATGACCTCGGAACTGCAGTGAACATCGTCACCATGGTTTTTGGGAATATGGGCTGGGATTCGGGAACCGGTGTGGTATTTACCCGTGATCCTGCGACCGGGGAGAATAAAATTTACGGAGATTACCTGTTGAACGCTCAGGGTGAGGACGTTGTAGCCGGTATCCGTAACACGGAGAAGATTGAAGACCTAAAGAACGAAATTCCGGAAGCTTACCAGGAGTTTCTGGCGATTTGCGATAAATTAGAGAAACACTACCGGGATATGCAGGATGTCGAGTTTACGATCGAGAACGGTAAGCTGTGGATGCTGCAAACCCGCACAGGGAAACGCACTGCGAAGGCAGCAGTGACGATCGCTGTAGATCTAGTGAACGAGGGTTTGATCTCGCAAAATGAAGCCGTTTTACGAGTGACGCCCGATGAGGTAGACACTTTACTGCATCCTCAGTTCGATATAAGAGCACTGGAGCAGGCCGAATCTGAAGGACGACAATTTGCCAAAGGCGTGAATGCATCTCCTGGTGCTGCGGTCGGTCAGATTTATTTTGATGCCGACAAAGCCGAAAAAATGGCAAAAGAAGGTAACCAGGATGTGATCATGGTGCGACCTTTTACCAAGCCGGATGATGTGCACGGGATGTTAGCAGCGAAGGGTATCTTGACCAGCGAGGGGGGTGCAACATCGCACGCTGCAGTTGTCGCCCGGCAATTCGGCGTTCCGTGTGTCGTGGGAGCTGCTGAAATCCGAATTGATCTGGTAAAACTCCAGATGAAAGCTAGGGGCATTATTGTGAAAGAAGGTGATTGGATCTCGGTAGATGGGACGAGCGGAGAAGTATACCTCGGGCAGATGCCGACGATAGCCCCCTCTCTCGAGGAGCAGACTGATCTGATGACGCTTCTGAATTGGGCGGATGAAATCTGCTCCACCCCTGGTATCCGCAAAGCCCCCGAGGGATGGCCAACTAAAGGTTTGGAAGTATGGGCCAATGCGGATTACCCGGCTGATGCACGCCGCGCTCGCTCCTACGGTGCAGTGGGCATCGGCTTATGCCGGACTGAGCACATGTTCTTCGAACCAGAGCGTCTTCCGATCGTACAGCAGATGATATTAGCTGATACATCCGAAGAACGTAGTGCAGCCCTGGACATCCTCCTGCCTCACCAGCGTTCTGATTTCGCCGGGTTATTCGAAGCTATGGATGGATATCCGGTGATTATTCGCTTGATCGATCCCCCACTGCACGAATTCTTACCTTCTGAAGAAGAACTGCTTGAAGAAGTTATAACCATGCGTGTAAAAGGCGAAACGGAAGGGCTGGAAGAGAAAGAAGATTTGCTAAAGAACGTCCAGGCCCTGCATGAAAGCAACCCGATGATGGGATTACGCGGTGTACGGTTGAGCATCTATATGCCTGAGATAGTTGAGATGCAAGTGCGAGCGATTTTTGAAGCGGCTGCTGAAAAAACTAAGCAGGGAATTATCGTAAAGCCAGAGGTTATGATCCCTCTCACTGGAACAGTAAATGAGTTAAACTGGATCCAACCACGTTTGGAGCGCATTGCTAAAGATGTGATGGAAGAGATGGACGTAAACTTTGATTATAAATTCGGTACGATGATTGAAATCCCGCGCGCTGCAGTCACAGCTGAAGAGATTGCGGAGGTCGCAGAATTCTTCTCCTTCGGGACGAATGATTTGACCCAGATGACTTTTGGATACAGCCGCGACGATGCTGAGCGTAACTTCCTGGTCATTTATGTAGAAGAGGGGATCCTGCCTGCTAACCCATTCCAAACGTTGGACCAAGAAGGCGTCGGTCGGTTGATGAAGATGGCGGTCGAAGATGGGCGCAAAGCGCGTGCTGACCTTGAAGTAGGGATTTGCGGTGAGCACGGTGGTGATCCGGCTTCCATCGAATTCTGTCACCTGGTTGGGAATAACTATGTAAGCTGTTCCCCATTCAGAGTCCCGGTTGCGAGATTGGCGGCTGGTCATGCCGCTTTAAAATATAACGAGGCGTAAGCGCGAATCACCCAGTGCAATTATATAAAAAGTTTTAGTTATCGAAAAGAAGGGACCATCCCAAAAGGTGTAGGGCGGCTTTCTTAGCTGCCACCAGTGGGATGCAGGTAATAGAAACCTGCCCTCCATATGGTGGTTTGAACAAAGGATTCTGACCTTTTTAGGCAGTCCCTTCTTCTAACCTCAATATTTTCTTTTACTTTACCTCGATCCAACCAAGTGCCTCTAAATACCAACGTGGAGCTCGGGATACAGGGTTTCCTAAATGATCTGTCACTGGTTTACGCCGTTCGTCACCTGGTTCCCCAGCGTGGCATAAGATCATCTTGTGTTGATGACATTCACTTTCAGTTTCGCATACCCGGAAGCAAACCGGGCAAATGTAGAAATCAGTTTCTAAGTGCATATGTTTGTCTCCATTAATTGGCGAAAAATCTAGGTCTTGTTCATTTTACCAAACATAATAGGACATTTGTGGTCTGATTAATGAACGCTAATTTATTTTTTTATTCACATTCTAGTGGAAGTATTATAGAATAGCCGCAGTAAAAAGTCGAGTTTCAATTTCTACTTGATCTATCCAGTTGAATGAATAACAATTTCTTGATGAAGAATAAGATCACAAGGCGCGATTTCCTGAAACTAGGTGGATTAGCTTTGGGTAGTCTGGCTTTCTCGCCAATTTTCCCACGCCAGAGCGAGCAGGACCTCGGGAAACTGGCTCGGGTCGCTATCGCGCAGGTCGATGTGCGCTCGAAACCAAATGATAAATCACCGATCGTCGGGAACCGATTCCGGGATCAGATTATCCACATCTATGAAGAACTGCATCCCCCAGATGCCCCAAAATTCTACAATACACTATGGTACCGTGTTTGGGGCGGCTTTATGCACAGCGCACATTTGCAGACCGTTGAGCTGCGCCTTAACGAACCCCTAAGTGAGATAGAAGAGAGTGGTCAGCTTTTTGAAGTGACCGTTCCATATACCACTGCATATCAGTATTCGATCTGGGATGGGTGGCACCCCTGGCGCGGTTCCCGTTTGTACTACTCTTCAACTCACTGGGTGACCGATATTGATGAAGGTCCGGATGGGCGAGCCTGGTACCATATCACGAGTGAGCTCAGCAAGATGGAGAAATATTTTGTCCCAACGGACCACCTGCGGTACATCACTCCTGGTGAATATGCCCCAATTTCAGCGCATGTGCCTCCCGAAAAGAAGCGGATTGAAATATCCCTAAGAGAGCAAACGCTGCGAGCTTATGAATACGATGAAATCGTTTTCACTCAGCGTATTTCATCGGGGATCCCCAACCGATACCTTTCTGAAGAAGAATTACAAACCGCTACACCTGAAGGTAAATTCAGGATTTACTCAAAGATGCCGTCCAAACACATGGGAAGTGTAGCTGGAGGAGCGGAAGTTGAAGAAAATGGAGGTTTTTCTCTCCCTGGGGTGCCATGGACACTTTTCTTTGCCAGCCCAGGAGGTTATGCATTGCATGGAACCTACTGGCATACTAATTTTGGATTACAAATGAGCCACGGCTGCGTCAATATGCGCAACGAAGGCGCGAAATGGTTGTTCCGTTGGACCACCCCTATGTATGATCATGAGATGGAAAGTCCCTCCGACTGGGAATTGACTGGCAATGGCACGAGGGTTCATGTATTTTGAAACGGGGGATTGAAATCTTGAATTACGGTCGAGCGAATAACCTTTAACCGTAAAATGATACTAGCCCCGGCGAATTCGCAGGGGAGGGGGAAAATGTCTATTATACAATGGCATTAATGGGTATGGATGACCGGGGTTGCCGAAATTAAAGTGAGTACTGTATGGGCTCTAGAGGGGAACATTTGAGCCATCCTCCAGGTAGTCAAAGATATGCCTAGACTGCTACCTTTACGGGCTCGCGTTCTTCAATCATTGTCATCCCAGAAGTCCGATCGTGTTCGCTTTTCCAGTAGCTCATAACCACAGCATCAAACCACAAACATGCAAGAATAGATCAATTGGGATATCCGAAGCGGTACATAGATCTATGGATTCAATTCTCAGCGACATCATCAAACAATATCGTGCGCAAACATTTCGAACGACATATATGCAACGAATAACTTCAAAGGAGCAGGCGATCAAGTTTGTTAACGATCGCGGTTTTGTTTATTTCTGGCGAATCAAGGGGGTTGTACTCCCCAGCCTCTGGGTAGCCGTTGCAGGTGACCGTCCGGTAGCAAATGCACATGATGACCCGGGTCATTTAACATGGCGCTGGAAGGATTCTCTGTTGGGCAAAAATGCCTGGTATTACGCAAAAATCCTGCGTAAAAAAGCCACAATGATCTCTTTTGAGGTCGTGCCTTATTTTTATGCTCTCTCTAATAACTTTGGCTCATTTGAGGATGATTATCTCACTCTGTACGAGCAGGGTCGCCTGACACAAGAGGCGAAATCAGTTTATGAAACTTTATTGCAGAAAGGACCATTGGATACGATCGAGTTGCGCCGGGAAAGCCATCTCACCAGTAGGACAAACGATAGCCGTTTTGATCGTGCTATGGCAGAACTACACTCCGATTTTAAAATCCTGCCTGTGGGCGTAACTCAATCTGGTGGATGGCGATATGCGTTCGTTTATGATATCGTTCAACGGTATTACCCGGACATCCCTCAAAAGGCACAGAATATATCCGAAATTGAGGCTCGCCAAAAACTGTCTGAACTGTATTTTTGCTCAGTTGGCGCTGCACGATTAAAAGATTTAGTCAAGCTTTTTCGTTGGTCTAGAATCCATGTTGAACAATCTGTGGAAGAATTAATCAAACAAGGTTTTATTAGAAGTTGTTTTGAGGCTGAGAACCAACCAGACGAGTGGTTCGTTTTATCCGAATTGCTGTGAGGGAAGTGAATTAGTTAGTATAATCAATAGTACTTTTTCTGGTGATGGGTTCTATGCAATTTTGGGATGTTCATTACGTTATCACACGATGACTCAATATTGTTCAAGGGAGCGGACATATGCTTGATGGAAACGAAGATTACATCCAGATCACAACGATTGAACGACATATTCTTGAGGAGCAGAGCAGCCATCCTGAAGCAACCGGTGTTCTCACCAGTTTGCTTTACGATATTGCCCTGGCTGGAAAAGTAATCGCGAGCAAGACCACGAGAGCAGGTTTGGCTGAAATTCTAGGTAGAACAGAAGAGACCAATGTTCAAGGTGAAGTGGTGCAGAAGCTCGACCGGTTTGCAGACCTGACGTTATATCGTCTGAATTACCACACAGGCAGGCTGGCTGTTATGGCGTCCGAAGAACACGCAGATATTTTACCGATCCCTCCTGAATATCGCACCGGAAAGTACGTTTTACTATTTGATCCTCTCGATGGTTCTTCCAATATAGATTTCAATATCCCGGTTGGAACAATTTTTGCGGTTTACCGCCGCATCAGCGAGGATGGTCCCGGCACGCTCGAGGATTGCCTGCAGCCGGGACGCAATTTGGTGGTTGCCGGTTACCTGATCTATGGCAGTAGCACGATGTTTGTTTATACAACGGGTCATGGTGTACATGGTTTCACGCTTGACCCCAGCGTGGGAGAATTCCTGCTCTCTCATCCTCATATTCGCACCTCGGAAGAGCCAGCCTATTTCAGCGCTAATTTAGGGAATAGAACCTGCTGGAGCGAAGGAGTTAATAAATTCACGGATTACCTGCTGGGTTTGGATAGTCAGCGTGAGGCGCTCAACTTGCGATATATTGGTTCGCTCATGGCAGATTTTCACCGCAATCTTTTATCCGGCGGCATATTTTATTATCCAGCGGACAGAAAAGATCCAACGAAACCTCGCGGAAAGCTGCGCCTGTTGTATGAAGCCAGTCCGCTTGCCTTTATAATCGAACAAGCAGGTGGTTATGGCTCGGATGGAGAGCAAAATATTTTGGATATCCATCCCGAATCCCTTCACCAGCGTACTCCCTTATTTATCGGGAACCGCGAGCTGGTAGAAAAGGCGGAAGATTTTTTAAAGCGGTACGATTAATAATCAGCCCTTCTCCAGAAATCCGCGGCCAGTTAAATGCCTTGAGCAAAATCGGTCTCTAATCTGCGCTGATTCAATGGCGGTATCAGGACAATCATTATGGTTTATTGGCTTTAGCAAAGGGTATAATACGATAGTTTCCCCGCTGATATTCGTTTTATTAGGAGAAATGTCATGCGAGTTCTAAGCATATTTCGAATTGTTTTAGTAATAGGATTGTTGGTTGCAGGTCTCCAGGCTTGTGAGAGCGTAGCTGAAGTAGAAGAAAAAATTGAAAGCTTGCAGGGGACAGTTATTGCAGTTGAAACCAGTCTGGAGAAGGGTCTTGAACTGATAGAAACCGGGCAAGCAATTGTGACCAAGGTTGAAGGAAACAGTCTGGTGCAAACTGCTCAAGCTATTTCAGCCAAGGTCAAAGAGAGTGGTCTGCTTGAGACGGCCCAGGCGATTGCCACCCAGCAGGGACCGGCTTTGCTGCAAACAGTCCAGAATTTCGCCACAGAACAGGTTCCCGGATTACAGGAAACTGCCAAAGCTGTTGCAACCCGACTTCCCACACAGGCTGATATCCCAGTCATGAAGGGTGAAAAAACCAATTATCAGGCCTCCCTCAAGGGTGTCGCATATACCATAAATGTTGAATACCGCTCTGTTTTAGATTTCTATGAACAGGAGATGCCCGCATTCGGGTGGGAGCGTATTGATACCGCATCAGTAGTTACTGACAATGGTGCTGTGATCCATTATAAAAAACCTGGTCGTAATGCCGTGGTATCTATCAGCGCTGATCCGTCCACGGACCGCACGATCGTTCAAATTTCAATACAGGATGGGTGAGTTAATGTTGAAATATTTCTTTGAACCCGCATCCGTGGCTGTAGTGGGTGCATCTACAGATTCATCTAAACTGGGTTATGCAGTTGTTAAAAACCTTGTCGATGGTGGGTACGTACAAAGTGGAATTGTTTATCCAATAAATCGCAAAGCAAGCGAAATTATTGGTCTGAAGGTTTACCCGTCCGTTATGGATGTTCCCGGCTCAATCGACCTGGCTGTGATCGTTATTCCTTATCCCTACGTTCCTGATGCTCTTAAGGAATGTGGCGAAAAGGGCATCCCGGCGGCGATTGTGATCAGCGCCGGTTTTCGTGAAGCTGGCAGTGAGGGGTTGGACCGTGAGCTCGAGTTGACTGAGATTGCCAAACAATACAACATCAGGTTGATCGGACCCAATTGTCTGGGAGTGATCGATACGCATACACCTCTCAACGCTTCATTTTCAGCGGGAACACCACCAAGCGGTCCACTGGCGTTTATGTCTCAGTCTGGCGCGTTAGGGACTGCTGTACTAGATATTGCACTTAGCGGTCGTCTGGGATTGTCAAAATTCGTCAGTTTAGGGAATAAAGCCGATGTAAGTGAGATTGACCTGCTGGAGGCTTGGAAGGATGATCCACACACGAACGTTATTATGATGTACAGTGAAGGGATGCCGAACGGGCAAGCATTTATCCGCGTTGCTCGCCAGGTGACTCGCCAGAAACCAGTAGTGGCAATCAAATCAGGCGTGACTCAGTCTGGTTCGCGTGCTGTCTCATCGCACACTGGTTCGTTAGCCGGTTCAGAGCAAGCCTACCATGCTGCATTTCAACAGGCGGGGGTGATCCGAGTAGGCTCGATGGGAGAGCTTTTTGATGTTTCTCTGGCGATCGGCTACCAGCCCCCATTGGAAGGTGATCGAATCGCCATTGTTACGAACGCAGGTGGACCCGGTATCCTGGCGACCGATGCACTTGAACGAGCGGGTATGACTCTAGCTAGATTTGAGAATGAGACGATCAAATCGCTGGTGCAGTACCTGCCGGATGCAGCCAGCGCTGCAAATCCTGTAGATGTTCTGGGTGATGCACGGGCTGACCGGTACGGCTTTGCGCTTGAAACCGTGATCAGCGATCCCAACGTGGACGGTTTGCTTGTCCTGCTGACTCCCCAGGCTATGACTGAAATTGAATCTACTGCGGAAGCTGTAGGAGCTTTTGCCGAAAATACCGCTAAGCCAATCCTGGCTTGTTTTATGGGCGATAAATATATCGAGGCAGGTGTTCGGATTCTGACGAAGAAAAAGGTGCCAAATTACCCATTCCCGGAAGGTGCAGCGAAGGCGTTTCGTGCGATGGCTGATTACCGCCTAATCCGCACTCGCCCTGTACCAGAATTCGAATCTTTTAATGTTGATAAGCAGGCTGTACGCGACGTATTCGAGAAAGTACGGGGGCAGGGCAGGTTGTCGATCGGGGATGCAGAGGCACGCGAGATTTTAAAAGCTTACGGGATGGACATCCCGCGTTCCGAGATTGCAGCGACTCCTGATGATGCCATAAAAATTGCTAGTCAAATTGGGTATCCGGTGGTGCTAAAAATTGCTTCACCTGACATCCTGCACAAGACAGATGTCGGTGGGGTTAAGGTCGGTTTGAGCAATTCCGAGGAAGTTTTCGATGCTTTTGAATTGATGGTATACCGGGCTCAGCGTTATGTTCCAGAAGCCCGCATATGGGGATGTCTGGTGCAGGAAATGGTTCCTGCTGGTGGTCTGGAAGTGCTGGTAGGTATGAACCGCGACCCGCAGTTTGGACCACTTGTGACCTTCGGTTTGGGCGGAATATTCGTTGAAGCGCTCAAAGATGTGACCTTCCGAATAGCGCCATTTTCGCGATTGGAAGCCGAAGCGATGCTGGATGAAATCCGCGCCCGTGCACTTCTAGATGGTATCAGGGGTAAACCTCCTGTCGACAAAGCCGCTATAGTAGAGGTGTTGTTGAGAATCGGGCAGCTCGTACAAGACTTTCCCGAGATTGTAGAATTGGATATCAATCCATTGATCGCTTATTCGGAAGATCAGGGTGCGATTGCAATTGACATGCGCCTGGTTTTGAGTAAATAGAATATGGTTAAGCTGGAAAACAAGTTGGCAAGGCTCTCAAGCTGCCTCGTATTTTAAAAAAGGTAAAAAACCGGTAGAGGAGAAAATCAATGAAGTCCATATACATAACATCTGTAGAGCGGTATTCAGGAAAAACGGCAGTCTGTCTGGCATTGGGCAAACGCTTGCAGAAAGACGGTTACATGGTGGGATATTTAAAGCCATTGAGCTTGCAGCCCTGGTTGTCCGAAGGGCGAGCTACCGATGAGGATGCAGCCTTTGTGAAAGAAGTGCTGGGGCTATCTAAGGAACCATGGGAACTTTCACCGGTCGTTTTAACTTCCGAACTCTTGCATGAGCATCTCCGCAGTGAGGGCGAGATCAATCACATTCCACAAGTAAAAGCTGCCTTTGATGCAGCCGCTAAAGGTAATGATTTACTTCTGCTAGAAGGAGGAGGTAGTCTACGGGAGGGATATGTTGTTGGATTGCCCACCCCTCAGGTTGCGCTAAGTTTAGGAAGTCGGGTGTTGGTAATCATTAAATATCGCGGTCAGGTTCGTGTCCTTGATGATGCATTAACTGCCCAAACAAGACTCGGTGAAGCGTTAAGTGGTTTTATCATAAATCGTGTGCCCGCAGAGGCGAACAGTTTTGTTTCCGACCTGGTTGTGCCTTTCCTGGAAAATAAGGGCATGTCCGTTTTTGGGATTCTCCCCGAATCGCGCGCTTTGGCTGCGCTTACGGTAAGTGATCTGGTAAATGTATTGGGCGCTGAAATCCTGACTAAATATTACCAGCCTCAATCTATGATAGAAAACTTAACAGTTGGGGCAATGACCGCAGAAGCAGCTTTGCACCGCTTTCGTAAATACCCAAAGAAGGCAGTCATAACCGGGGGTGACCGCACGGATATCCAACTGGCTGCGCTGGAGACATCAACTACATGCCTGGTATTGACTGGCAACCTGCAACCCAGCCCTCTGATCCTTAAGCAGTCTGAAGAATTTGGTGTGGCTGTTTTGCTGGTACGGACGAACACGATGGAAACTATTGAAAAAATTGATACGATCTATGGTAAGACTCGCTTGGGTCAAACCAAAAAGCTGGAACAATTCCAATCGCTTGTAGACGAGAACGTTGATATGAACAAGCTCTACCAGGCCATCGGATTATCATGAACGTATCGGACGCAATAAAGTACAAGCGTGCTGTACGGCAATTTCAAGATAAGCCGCTCCCACGAGATGTGATATTGGCAATACTCGACGCTGGACGACGCTCTCAATCGTCCAAGAACACCCAGCCGTGGGATTTCATCGTGATCCAGGATAAGGTGACGCTGAAAGCTCTTTCCAACCTCGGCACTTATGCCGGGCATCTTGCCGGGGCAGCCTTAGGTGTAGCAGTTATTACACCTTCACCTGAACAACGTTTCAGCATTATGTTTGACGCCGGGCAAGCAGCCGCATATATGCAGTTGGCAGCCTGGGAACTGGGAATTGGTTCGTGTCTGGCAACGATTTATGAACCGGAAAAAGCCCGCCAGCTGCTCGGATTTCCGGAAGACCTTTTTATCCGAATTGCGATTTCATTTGGTTACCCATTACAGGATGATCAATTTGACTCACCTCCCGTGAAGGGTGGGCGAAGATCGTTTGAAGAGGTCGTTCACTGGGAGCGTTGGTAATATTTCATACCGTTCGCCTGGCATCACTATTAGGGGGAGAATTTCAGAAGACGGTATTGATTATTTGTAAAGGATATTTGTCCAAATGGGAAAAGATCAGGTCAGTCGTTATATAACGGGACTATTTGCTGTTCATGATCTATCTTTACAGGAAGCCAGGGAGAGTTCACCCAAAAAGGGTCTTCCGGCTATCAGTATTCAGCCTGAAGAAGGTCGATTTCTCCAGTTTCTCGTCAGGGCTAACAATACAAAGAAGGCACTTGAGATTGGGACGCTGGGTGGGTACAGCGGGATTTGGATTGCGCGCGGATTGCCGCCGGGCGGGAAGTTGATCACGCTTGAAGTTGATTCCCGCCATGCCCAGGTAGCGCGGGAGCACTTTGAAGCTGCTGGTGTTGATGACCTTATTGAAGTGCGGGTTGGTGATGCACATAGTGTCCTCCAGGATCTATCGGATGAGGATCCTTTCGATTTTGTTTTCATTGACGCTGACAAATCAGGTTATGAGACTTATTATGAGTGGGCGGTGGAGAACGTCCCTGTTGGTGGAGTGATCACGGCTCATAACACCCTTCGAGGGGGTAAAGTCGCCGATGATAATGAAGTGGATGAAAGGACACGTGTGATGCGTTCTTTCAATTCCCGCGTGGCAAAAGACCCGCGGGTGATCAGCACAATCTATCCAGCCGGGGATGGAACACTGGTTGCGGTAAGAATTGCATGACGCCCGGATCTATTACACCGTTCCTGAACAGAATATTTGATAGCCGGGGTATGCGGTAAATCGGGAAAAATCCTTTTTAATCTAATTGGGGGAGGCGTAGTTGCGTGCCATTTCAATCCGTTTGCTGAGAGCAGGATGTGAGTACAACAGTATTTCCACCCATGGTTCAGGGTCGGCATCAGCCAGGTTCTGATTGGCGAGGCGAATAAGGGCGGATGCATATGCGCTGCCATTGTCAGTTGCTTTGAGTGCGTACTCGTCAGCCCGGCGCTCGCGGGCGCGTGAATAAGCATTTGTGAGCGGCATGGTCAGGAACCCGTAAGCTCCCATTACTAACACAAAGAGCGGCAGAGCAGCAATGTCTGCAGGTCCTTCAAATCCAAACACAGTCGTCCCCCATAGTAGACCCAAAGAGGCGAGATACAACCCAACCAGTGTAATAACACTTTCGATCAAAATCCCTTTAGGGATGTCCTTATGGACGTGATGACCCAGTTCGTGAGCCAGGACGGTCTCAATTTCATCAGAAGTGAATTCATCAAGCAGAGTATCTCCTAAGATGATACGACGTGTGTTGCCCAGACCGGTCAGTGCGGCATTGGCAGCCTTGGTGCGGCGGCTCATGTCAAACTTGAAAACGCCGCGCACACGTGCACCAGCCAGTTCAGCCAGACTCTTCAGCCGCTCTGCCAGCTCGGTATATTCGTCTTCCAGGGGCACAAATTTATAAAAGATCGGAAATATCAACACGGGAGCAAGATTCGCTAAAAGCACGTTGAAGAGCAGCATAATAAAAGCAACCCACAGCCACCAGGTATCCGGCGCAGCGCGCAGTACGGTGTAAATAATCTCCAGGATAACTCCGCCCAGGATAAAACCGATCAGGAGTCCCTTGATCTGGTCGCTTATCCAATCTTTTACGGTTTGATTTGACTGCTTGAAGCGATGGGGGAGGGTATAGCCGGCATAGAAGGAAAGTGGAAGGTTGATCAGGTAATAAATTCCGCCGAATACTATTCCA
The DNA here is from genome assembly GCA_030611505.1 of Chloroflexota bacterium. GTDB lineage: Bacteria > Chloroflexota > Anaerolineae > Anaerolineales > UBA4823 > JAUWPO01. The sequence continues at coordinate 10,945 of JAUWPO010000013.1, read as the reverse complement.
AATCCGGCGACGAGCAGCCAATCATTTGAAGTAAAACCGAGCAGCGTTGTTTTTAGCTCTTTCGACCAGCCCAGAACCAGCCAGGCTAGGGCGTAGATGCCGCCAATACCAACGTCCACCAGTATCAGGCGCTGACGTATACGGGCGTAAGTTTTGGCTTCGCGTTGGCGTTCGGGATCCAGGGTCGTTTCGGACATGGAGCCGATTATATCACCGGCGGGATCCAATCACGGATTTATTCTATCCAGCCAAGCACAAACTGGCGCTGTTCTTCTGTCTCGGGTGACCGCCGCCAGCCATCCAGAATATTTTGTCTCCAAGTAGTGATTTGACCCAGGGCAGTTTCGCCATCCATACCGTGACGGACCAGGTGGCAGCCGACCACAGTTCCTGTGCGACCGATCCCACCGTAGCAGTGCAGGTAGACTCTGTGCCCACTTTTCAATGCCGAATCGATGGTATCCAGAATCAGGACCATATCTTCCCGGGTTGGGGTATCCATATCGCGGATGGAGATCCGTTTGTGGGTCACAGTGTTCTTATTTTCAGCCGTCATTCGTAACAACAATGGGGCATAAGGATCGAGACCGTATTCACCAGGCTCAGTCAGATCCACGAAGAATGAAAATCCGTTGTGGATCAACCAGCCAGCTTTCAGGTGAGCTTCATCATCACGGATCGCACTGGGGTAAGCACCCGCCATGAACCGCTCGGGGATAACCCAATATGAATCTAGAATCGCGTTTTCTTCGTAATTCATGGTCCACTTGTTTTTTTGTATATTTATTCCTTATAAGGAATATTTAGTAGTCTTTAATTATAAGCTGAATCCCCACCGGTTGATAGAGAGTATAATTGGCAAGTTGTGGCATCTGCCCAATAAAATAGATTCTGTTACCCAACAGGTTGAGATGACAACAAAGACTATCCCTCTTGCTCATACGAACGCAGACGACTTTCAGACCGAGCATGTACTGCCCATCGTGGGTGCCCACTTCGTTCATGATATATATACTGCGGCTGTACCTGTACTGCTGCCGGCATTAATGGCCAAACTTTCCCTCTCGCTGACATCAGTCGGCTCTTTAATGGCCATTATGCAGCTTCCGGCTCTGCTGAACCCATTCATCGGGTACCTGGCAGACAAGATCAGCCTGCGCTATTTTGTGATTCTGGCACCAGCGGTCACTGCTACGCTGATCAGCAGCCTCGGGTTCGCCTCGAATTATATAACAGTAGCGATCATCCTGTTCGCGACCGGGGTCAGTGTAGCTTGCTTCCATGCGCCTGCCCCAGCAATGATCGGGCGAATCGCGGGAAAGCAGGTCGGCAAAGGGATGAGCTTTTACATGGCGGCAGGGGAATTAGCCCGCACTATTGGACCGCTCCTGGCTGTATGGGCGATATCTATCTGGACGCTGGATGGATTTTACCGCATTGTCCTGGTGGGTTGGGTGGCTACTTTTATCCTGTATCTGAGATTGAGAGATATTCCCGCCCATATGGAGCAGCCCGGCAATTTTAGGAGCATATTACCGGTAATGAGGAACCTGTTTTTACCCCTGTTCTTCGTTGTATTCTTCAGGACCTTTTTACGCGAAAGCATCACGACTTACCTTCCGATTTTCATGAAGAGTGAAGGAGCCAGTTTATGGATCGCTGGAGGGGCACTTTCAATCATCGAACTGGCGGCTGTCGCGGGTGCGCTGGCAAGCGGTACTGTGAGTGACTGGATGGGACGCAAAAAGGTGCTGTTGGCGGCGACGATCTCAGCAGCGATTTTTATGCTGATCTTTCTGAACGTGGAAGGGTGGTTGCTGGTTCCTGTGTTATTGGCTCTCGGTTTTTCGGCGCTATCAACGGGACCAGTCCTGTTGGCAATGGTGCAGGATCACATGCCCAACAACCGCGCTGTGGGCAACGGTCTGTTATTGATGATGATGTTCCTTCTGCGACCGGTTGCGCTGTTAGCTATCGGTATTTTGGGAGACCGCTTTGGATTGCAGCAGGTGTATTATTGGAGCGCGTTAATCATGCTGTTGTCCATACCTGCCATATTGGCGCTGCCGGGAAGTCCACAAAAGTCCAAAACAGTTTAAGTTATTAAAAAAGTTTCTATTGAATTCTTCTGAGTTAACCTCCCGCGGATTTTATTTAACCCGCGGGAGGTTTATTTTTACTCTAAATCTGGCAGCAGCAATTCCATTGGGTCAAAGTGCCTGAATTCACCGCTAGTTCGCCATAAAATATAATACTCCTCTTCTTCGGGGGTGATGTCTTCTAGATAATAATACATGATTGGAAAGCGGACGTCGGATCTGCCGATGCGTGTCTCGAGATGGAGATGAGTCACACCGGCATTGCCGCTTTTCCCAACCGAACCGAATGGGTGACAAGCGGGGATATATTCGCCCAGTGCAACCATTGGGGGCTGCTCTAAATGTGCGTACAGTACATAAAGTGATTCGCCCGGCTTGATCTGCAGCCTGACACTTAAGGAATCTGGCAAATCGATAAAAGGCGTCTCAATAATGGCGATGTTCCCGTAAGGAAAGGAATCCGAGATTGTAGCAGCCGTGACGCCTGGCATCACAGACTGCACCACGACACCCTTGATTGTAGTCAGATCACCAAACAGGTAATGAGAGAAATCGACGCCGTGGTGGCGTTCATCGCGACCGGTAGGAGGAGGTCGGTAAGGATCAGAGATGATCTTGGGCAGGACTTCAAGCGGGTGGATTTCGAGAGGTGAACAAATCTTGAAGGGTGGTTTTGGGGTTGCTGTATTTGAAGGCAGCGGGGAGGGTGTATCGGGTAGTCGAGTAGGTGTTCGTGTTGGCGATGCGGTCGCAGTAGCAGTTGCGGTCTTTGTGGACCTTTTTATCGCCAGGATTTGATCTGTTGCTTTTATAGTAGGAGCAAGGCTGGTCAGATTTGCTGGACCTATGTCCGCGGATTTATCGAAATTTGTCCCTGATATGGGATTATTACACGCGGAAATTGTAAGGATAAATAAGAGACTAAGTATTCCAAAGCGCATTGGTATGAAATCCAAAGAGGTCAAAAGTCAGTGAGCATATTATACTAGGAGGAAAGCCTCCAGAACAAACCTGCGAACAAATGCGCATAGTCACTTATGAATAAGGAGTTAGAAGAATTAGAAAGAGTTTTATCAAAAACGCTTAAAGCATATTAGGGTTGTCAGGATTTATACACTGGGATATAATGTGAACTGTTCAGACGGGGCGTGGCGCAGTCCGGCGAGCGCGCTTGCATGGGGTGCAAGAGGCCCTGGGTTCAAATCCCAGCGCCCCGACCATAATAAAATCACGCGCAGCGATAGTCTTAGCTGCGCGTGATTTTATTTTAGGATTCAATTACAGGAGATTGTTTCAAAAAGCCACAACTTCCTGCGCCTGCGGTTCTTTCCCTCCCAAAGTGATGACGAACTCAACCTGCTGACCTTCGTTCTGGTTGCGGAAACCGTCGCCCAGAATGGCTATGTAATGGACGAAAACGTCTTCACTAGATAGGCGCTCGATGAAGCCTTACCCTTTCGAGCCGTTGAACCGTTTCACATTAGGTGGAAACATCCACCTTGACAGAATCATGTGTCCGTTCATGGGTTTGGTAAACAAATTTCCACCGATGCATCGTCAACGAACATTGACGTTACCCCATCCCACCCGTTGTTATAGACACCAAATTGGAGATAAATGGTTTTACCTTTATAGTCCATCAGATCGCGCGCCTTGGAATTCCACGACCGGTCATCTCGGGTGGGATTATTTTTCCACCAGAGTGTATCAATCCAATATCCATATTTGTCAAGGACCAGGATATATTGGACATCACCGGCATTTGGGCTCATCTGGAGCTTGCCATTAACGTTTTGAGGGATTAAAAGACTGGGATCCAGCAAGGAAGCGAGTGGAACCGCATCGGGCTCGGTACTCTCCGGCCAGATCCAGACCATCAAATCCGCAGAGGTGGCGTTGCTGGGAATTGTGACCTTCTGGCGAAAATCAGAGTAGCTGTATTTGTTGTGCGACGCATAATAAATCCCAGCACGCATAGACCGGAGGCCAGTATGTGCCTGGATTGTGGAGTATCCTGCCGAGTATTCAGTAGCCGGGATAATCCAAGCTGTGTTGTTTTCAAAGCTGAGGTTTGATAGCGCTTCGTAACACCCTACTGGTGGTGCCACTGCTTCACAGGCATCCAGGTAAACTGTATCTACCCACATGGTGGATTTCCCGTCATTACCATCGTTGTAGGTACCGAACAGGAGGCGCACCGTTTTGTCTTTGTAGGCGCTAAGGTCAAACTCCCGATAAGTCCAGGCGCGTAAATTGTTGTTCGGCAACCACATCAGTTTTTCCAAGACGTTGTTTGATGTATCCAAAACATACGCATATTGGGTGTCGGTTGCCGGGGTCAACGGGCTGTTCCAGGAGTCTCCACTCTGCGGCATGGATGGAAGCAGGTTTATGTCTGGGGCAGCAGTGGCAACTTCCTCGCTTTTTGTGTACACATGGAACTTAAGCGTTGCGCTAAGAGCGTCTGCTGGGATATAAACATCCTGATAGAATTCCGAGAAGCTTTCATTATATGAATCACCGGTTTTCATTGAATGAGTACCAGACTTGGCATGCACTGTGGAAATTACCGGCGCGGCAATCTGACCGGAGGGGATCGTCCAAAAGTTGGATCCGTCTTCAAAGTCGCTGTTTTTGACCTTATTACAAGCAGGAGGAGTAGCCTCCTGTTTGCATATCAGTAGCTGCACGTCGTCAAAATACATCCTCGACACGCCGCCCACGCCGTCGTTATATGTGCCGACCTCAATTTTTATAGTCTGACCCACATAGGAATTGATCTCCCATTCGAAATAGGTATTCCAAGGAATGGCATCGTTTTTCTGACCATTCCACAAGACCTGTAGGGTATTGTTGTTTGAGTCAAGGATTTTGACATACTGCCTATCCGAGTCTGAGAGGTCAGTGGACTGTGGATAAAGGTGGACACTCAATAAGACATGGTTGGCGTCGGAAGGGATGTGATATTTCTGGCTGATGGAGTTCGAGTGGACATGCGCATTGGCCTCGCCTTCGGGGATACCAGTCCGTCCAGAAGTGGGTGGCGAGCGGAAGACTGTGCTGTCCGTGTGAGCAGTTGCATAAGAAGGGATTTTCGGGGGGAAATCCCAACCACCATCGCCGGCGGTTACCGTTCCATTGACCATAATGTCACCGCAGGCAACCACGCCGTGAAAATTCTGCCCGCTCAGATCCCCGCTTGGGTTCAGTTTGAGTTCTTCCGGTTCAAACGTAAACCCCGGATTTTGAGCTATCAACAGGTTTTCACCTTTGCGGGTGTTAAGCGTATACTCCCCGTTTATATCCGTAACATCAGAATATCCATAATTATCTCTAATAGTCACATTTTCCACCGGATATGCGTCGGCATCCAACACAGTGCCTGAAATACTTATTGACCCACCACCCATAACAGACACAAAAGGAAGATAGATCGGCGATGGAGGTATATCGGGGGATGCCAGACCGGGGACGACCCCCAGACTGGTGACCAAGAATAAAACAATAATAAGGATTCTGGATAATTGTTTCATCTTCATGCTCCTTTTTAAACCATATTGCGGCACAACGCGACATAACACATCGCTGTGACCGTTGAAAAGCTCACCTTTTTAGCAGATCATGCAACGAATCTCACCAGGTTTTAATTTATTATAGTATCATAAAAACTGTTTGACAATAAAACATTTCTTAAGAAACTTGAAAAATAAACCCAATTTAAGCCTGAATGGTTATTAACATCTAAAGTAAAATTAGATATCATGGACATTTTGGCGTGGAAAGCGGAATATCGGGAAAGTAAATACGAATTAATTAAGATTGAAATACCCGTTGGGTGGGATACGCTGGACGCTGTTACCACGCATCTCCCAGGCGGCGCCTATACCACCTTCCGCACTTATGATCACAATAAGGTCATCCGTCTGGACGATCATCTGGGGCGGCTCGAAGAGACTGCACGACTGGCGCAAAAACCAGTGACATTGGAACAACTTCGCTTGCGGGAGGCTCTACGCAATGTGATCGATGAATATCCGGGTGATATGGATTTGCGCATACGAATGGTATTAGATTTGGAAGTCGCCCCGGGTGAAATCTATTTAATGGTAGAGCAGTTGAAAACTCCACCGCCAGGTGCATACCATTCCGGTGTGCGAGTGATCACTTGCAGGCTGCAGCGGGATAATCCCAAAGCGAAGCTCACTGCGTCGATCCCTGTCGCAGATAAAATTCGGGGACAACTGCCGACCGGGGTTGAAGAAGCGCTGATGGTAGATGAGGCTGGTAGCATATTAGAAGGGTTGACGAGCAATTTCTTCGCAGTGAAGGGCAACGAAATATGGACGAACGAAGAGAGTGTACTCTCGGGAATCACCAGATTGCTGGTATTGGATGAAGCGGTTCGAATTGAACTCCCAGTGAATTTTAGAAGTATAACGATTACAGATATCCATAACCTGGAAGAAGCCTTCATCACCAGTTCGAGCCGCGGGATACTGCCCGTATCGCAAATCGACCGGATTCTTATTGGCTCTGGAAAGCCAGTTTTTCCCGGCCAGCCAGTTTGTCCCGGCCAGCCTGGACCAATCACGAAGAGGTTACTGGACTGCCTGGAGGATCGTATTCGGAATGAATTGCTAGAAATATAGAAATTCTGAAACAGTACTGTCCTCTAAATAAATATGTGTGTATAATGGTTAAGGACTTGCTAATTCTTTGACGCAAGCATTTGGGCTTCGAACGACACAACTTCAAATCTGCCGCTAATTAAAGAAGACAAACAATTTTTTCTTAATAATAAGGAGGAGGAAAATGTTACTACCTCGGAAAACAATTATGTTGATCCTGGCAGTGGTCCTTTTAATCGCCGGGACGGGATTTTCAGCACAACCTGCGAGTGCAGCTTACTGCACGGAGTGGCATATCGTGAGGCGAGGTGAATCTTTGTACACGATTGTAAGACGCTATGGCGTCAGCTATCAAGATCTCGTGGAATTGAATAAACTTCGCAACCCGCGCAGGATAAGCGCGGGTCAAAGGCTGTGCATAACGATGGGCTCCAAACCCTCAGCACCCTCACACTCCAAGACAGCCAGATGGGATTTTAAGGTCACGGATGTCGTCGCAGATAAGAGCGTAACCATCCGTACATACAATATCCCGGACAATGTGTATTTTGATGTCGATATGGGTCGCTCCCAATCAGGATGGCACAATTTGATTCAAGTGGACAGGCTCGACTCTGGTGCGGGTGGTTCCTTCAATGCCAAATTTCCAATCCCGGCTCAGCTCAGGGGCTATTCATCGCTCGTAATCCGCCTGACCCAGGTTAAGAAGAACGTTTCTGTTGACCGCTCTTTCCAGAACAGGTCTGGTCGATGGGATGGCGGGAGACACCATCCCCAGCATCCAGATGGATATAAGGGCATCCCGACTATCTGGATCGAGGGCGTCGTCCGCAACCATTCGGTGACCATCCGGACTCGCAACTTCCCACCCAAGGTTAATTTTGACGTCCTGATGGGTCCAATGGGAACCCGGGCTGTGAACGGCTATTATGTCGGGCACCTCTATTCAGGGGGCGGTGGTAATATGACCGCGACCTACAGTATCCCACCTGCGCTGCGAGGCTCTTACAAGATTGCAATTCGCACCCAAAACCCAACGACGGGTTATTACAGCTACAACTGGTTTTACAATAACACGACAAAATAATATAATAGGTGCCCGGCACGTGGAAAAGCGAGGTAGTGCCAGGCGCCTGAGAGAAACTGAATAGTAGGTGCCCGGCGCTCGAAAATATTGTAGAAAAGTGCCGGGCACTTTGATGATTATGGACGAAAAATCACTTCGCACACTGGAATATTTCAAGATCCTCGAGCGTGTCGGCGGGTATTGTGAATTTCCTGTCTCAGAGGAAAAGGCGCTCAATATCCGTCCATCGGGGGATGTTTTTGAAGCCCGCCGCCTGCTGGCGGAAACGCGTGAAGCGGTGGAGGTATTGGCAAGCCACCCCGAGATTTCAATCGGTGGGGCGCGCGATATCCGATCTATTGTCGACCTTGCGGTACACGGGGGAGTGCTGGCGCCAAACGAACTGCTGGATATCAAATTCACATTGATCTCAGCCCGCAACCTGGGTCGCATATTCGAACGCTCCAGCCAAGAGTATCCAAGACTGGCGGACATCGCCGCGCAGCTGCCGCCGCCGCTCGGTATCATCGATGCGATCTCGAGCGCCATTTCCGACCGGGGAGACATACTCGATTCTGCTTCCGAGAAACTGGCTTCGATCCGTCGCGATCTGCGCGTCGTCCACGATCGCCTTTTGTCCAAACTGCAGAAGATGGTGGACAATCCGGATGTGGCTCCCTTATTGCAGGAGACATTGATCACCCAACGTGATGGTCGCTACGTGCTGCCCCTGCGGGCGGAATTCAAGGGGCGAATAAAATCCATAGTACATGACCAATCTTCTTCGGGGGCTACGATTTTCGTCGAACCGCTCACGGTTGTCGATTTGAACAACCAATATCGCGAGCTTCATCTGGCTGAACGGGACGAGGAACGCAGGATTCTGGCAGCATTATCGCAGCAGGTCGGGTTTTACTCAAATGATCTGCTGCAGGCGGTTGAGATCATCGCCGAGTTGGATCTTGCCCTCGCGAAGGCGAAATACGCCATTGAAATCCAGGCTAGTGAACCAGTCCTGCGGGTAATTAAAAATGGAGGCAAAACCCAACATCCCGGCACGGTTATGAAACTTTACCAGGCTCGCCACCCCTTGTTGGATCCTGAGACCGTGGTCCCGATCGATGTGGAATTGTCTCCGGAGACGTATACGCTGGTCATCACTGGACCCAACACCGGCGGGAAGACGGTCGTACTCAAGACGGTCGGTTTATTGGCGTTAATGGCTCAGTCGGGTCTCCATCTCCCGGCTCTAAAAGGAACCGAGATCAGCCTCTTTGATGTAATATATGCCGACATCGGCGATGAGCAGTCCATCGAGCAATCCCTCTCTACTTTCTCGTCTCATATCACCAACATCATCCGAATACTTGCACAAGCGGACAGCAAGTCTTTGGTCATCCTCGACGAGCTTGGAGCGGGCACCGATCCGCAGGAAGGGGCCGCCCTGGCGCGCGCCCTGCTGACCCATCTTTTAGATCAAAGTATCACCACCCTGGTCACCACGCATCACCCCGAGCTTAAAGCTTTCGCCCATGCCACCTCAGGAGTTGATAACGCCAGTGTAGAATTTGACCTCCTGACCCTGCGTCCCACATACCGTTTGACGATCGGACTGCCCGGTCGTTCCAATGCCATGGCGATTGCGGAACGGCTGGGGCTGCCCGAATCGATCATCCGTACAGCTCGATCAGAGATTCGGGCGGAGGATATTAGAGCCGATGACCTGCTCGATGAAATCCAGCAGCAGCGAGAACTGGCGCACCAATCGCGTTCCGCGGCGGAGAAATCTCGCCAGGAATCTGTAGCGCTGAGATCAGAGCTGGTCGAACACCTGGAGGGGATCGAAGACGAACGTCTTCAAATTCTAGAAGAGGCGCGTTTAGAATCTGAAGCCCAGGTCCAGGAAATAAAAACGGAGATTGAAAAGGTCAAGCAAGAACTAACCCGCCTCCGCAAGCCAACAGAATCTTTGAGCACGATCGAGGAGCGGGTTGAGGAATTAGAGGCAGACATCCTTCAGCCTGAAGCAGCCGTGCAGCCTGAAATCTTAATTCCCCTGGATCGACAAATAAAGTCGGGGGACAGAGTGCGTCTGCGGACACTGGAGACAAAGGGAGTCGTTCTTTCTTTGGGCGAAGAGGGTGCAGAAGTGCAGGTTGGTAATGTCCGGGTGCGGACACGATTGCGAGATTTAGAGCTCATCGGGGGAGGTGATTTGGGTTTGGAAAGTGGCGGAGAATCCGCCAAGACTGGCGGGACTGATCGCCCGCGAGACCGCGCCCATACAGGATCAACCTCAACCCGGAACGGAGATTTCTTCACCGATTCACCGGGTATGGAAATCAACCTGCGCGGCCAGCGCGCTGACGAAGCTCTTGATTCTTTAGAGCGCTACCTGGATTCTGCTTACCTGGTTGGTCTACCCTTTGTGCGCATTGTCCACGGTAAGGGAACGGGCAAACTGCGCCAGGTTGTACGCGAGGCTCTCAATGGGCACCCTCATGTTAAGTCCTTCGAGGCGGGAGGGGATAAGGAAGGCGGTGAGGGCGTTACGATTGCAAAATTAGACGTTTGAGTCACTAATATATCCTTTTTTCACTAAAAGTTCTGCGTTATAAATTGATCCGCCTGCTGCTCCCCTGATTGTGTTGTGGGAGAGTACTGCTAATTTTATGTCCAATATCGGATCGCGCCTGATGCGACCCACAACAGTGGTCATACCTTTCCCGGTCATGCGATCAAGTCGCGGCTGGGGTCGATCCTTTTCCCTGGATAAAGCAATAACAGGATCAGGAGAAGAAGGAAGGTCACAGCTTATTTCAGGCAATTTGTACTCTGATAAAGCATCCTGTACAGCCAGAACTATCTGATCTTTACCTGGGGGATTATGAAACTGGACGCTCAGGCAGACCAGATGCCCATCGCTCACTGCTACCCGGTTAGCGTGTGCAGATATTTGAAAATCCGCCTGGCTTAGAATGCCATTGTTTAAAGATCCAAGAATTTTGAGGGGTTCCCATTCGAGCTTTTCTTCCTCGCCTTCAATGTAAGGAATCACATTATCTAATATGTCCATTGATGCGACACCCGGGTAACCAGCTCCTGAGAGGGCTTGTAATGAAACCATGAATGCCTTTTTTACTCCAAAAAGT
>JAUWPO010000176.1 GCA_030611505.1 Chloroflexota bacterium | reverse complement strand
ACTTTTTGGATGCCGATCGATCCATCAAATGGCAGGTGCTGGATCTTTATAACATTCCAGAAGATTCACCAACCCTGCCAGCACTCAAATCTGGAGCCAGGCAGCGGGGCTGGGAATACAAACAAGAGCAACTGCAGCCATGCCCATACATCCCATTACCCGGTGATTGGGAAGCGTACCTGGCAGCCATAAACAAAAAACAGCGCCACGAAATACGACGCAAAATCCGGCGCGCAGAAAACCACCCAGACCCTGTACGATGGTATATCGTGGAAGATGAAAACACATTGGAAGCCGAAACCGAAGCATTCTTGACTCTGATGTCTCAGGATCCGGAGAAAGAGCACTTTCTGACTGATGTCATGCGTTCCCAGATGCACGACATAATCCAGGCTGCCTTCCGGGCTGGCTGGCTGCAGTTAGCCTTTCTTGAAGTCGCCGGGAAAAAAGCTGCCGGATATCTAAATTTCGACTTTGCCGGTCACATCTGGTTGTATAACTCTGGCATAAACCTGGATTTCCGAGAACTATCACCGGGATGGGTGCTACTCAGTTACACCCTCAAGTGGGCGAATGAAAACAAACGCGAGGTCCTTGATTTTATGCGCGGCGATGAAGCCTACAAATATCGTTTTGGGGGCATCAATCGCTTTGTGGTTCGGGCGACAGTCAGGAGAAAATCACCCTGACCCAGCAGCAAATTTTCCTGCTCTAGTACAAACCTTTAATCAGATCTTGACCATAAATTATGCTTAAAGAGATGTTTACAATCGTCATTCAGGCGGGTGGTGAATCGCGCCGCATGGGGCAGAACAAAGCCTTGCTTCCATTCCTGGGACAGCCATTAATCGAACGTATCCTGGAGCGCACAAGTGGACTGGCGGATGAAATTCTGGTCACCACCAACAACCCGGACGACTTTCGATTCCTGGGAGTGCCACTGTATCCGGATTTGTTGCCGGACCGGGGGGCTTTGGGGGGGCTTTATACAGCCTTAAGCGCGGCAAGCCACCCGTTGGTTGGAATAGTGGCTTGCGATATGCCTTTCCTTAATCCCGACCTGCTCGCTTTCGAACGAGAAAAATTGATGGAGACCAAAGCCGATGTCGTTATCCCTGAGACAGGCTCAGGTCTGGAGCCGTTCCATGCTGTGTACCGCCGGTCTACATGCCTTGAACCGGTCAAATCCGCCCTGGATGCCGGAAAGTGGCGAGTGGATGCCTGGTTCTACCAGGTGAAATTACTTACCCTAACGAGTGAGGAAATGAGACTCTACGACCCTCACTTGATGAGCTTCTGGAACGTAAACACCCCTGAGGATTTATTGTACGCCCAAAAGATGGCTATCGAAATAAAAAGCCAAGGTAACAACTTCGAGTATCAAGAAGATGATTAGAGTTTGGGATATCTTCGAGATATCCGGTTTTTCAGCGCTCTCTATTTCACCAATAATACCGGACAGACAGCGTGTACAACCACTTTCTGACTCTGGCTGCCCTGAAGCATGCCCTTCAACTTTCCCAGGCCGCGCGTGCCCATCACTATCAAATCAACATTTCGAGTTTTCGCAACCGTAAGGATTGCTTCTGCGGGATCGTCCTCGAGAATTTCGGTATGTAATTCGCCAGTTATCGAACCGATTTCTTGCTTTGCCTCCTCAAACAATTTTTCGGCATGATCCATACGCTCCGATATGGCTCTCTGTAAGTATGGCTCACCTAAATAACCTGGTACCGGGTCGTATGCAATAACCACCCACAGATCAGCTCCCAGATTGCGCGCAATGCCACCCGCCAGCTTAGCAGCCTTATAAGAGTGCTCCGAACCATCCACCGCGACCAAAACGTTTTTAAACATCATTCACCTCCTAGCGGATTAGATCTATCCCACATTCATGGTATAAAATACCAGATAATAAACATTTTACACTACTGACACGAAAAAGTAAATTTTTTTTGGAGCAGAAACCTCGAACCAATTGGAGAACCCCTTTATGGCACTGGACATAGCAGCTATCCGAGAGCACTTCCCGGCACTTAAGCAATCAGCAATCTTCTTGGACAATCCTGGTGGTACCCAAATCGTGCAGCAGGGCATCGATCGGATGAACGCATATCTAGTCGAACACAATGCCAATTTCCACGGGGCTTTTAGGACCAGCCGCGAGTCTGATGCAGTTTTAGAAGAAGCCCGCAGAGCAGCCGCCGATTTTCTCAACACTCGCCAACCAGAGGAGATCGTCTTTGGGCCAAACATGACTTCACTGACGTTCAACATAAGCCGTTCTTTAGCCAGAACCTGGATTCCGGGCGACGAGATCGTCCTCTCTCGCCTGGATCACGACGCCAATATTACTCCCTGGTCGCTGGCGGCGGAAGAAAGAGGATGTACTGTGAAATGGGTTGATTTTAACCCTGAAAACGGAACATTAGACATGGAGGATTTACGGGCTGCGCTGGAAGGAAGACCTAGACTCGTAGCAGTCGGATACGCCTCCAATGCTTTGGGGACCATCAACCCAATCGAGAGGATATCGGAGATGGCGCATGCAGCAGGAGCACTGGTGTACGTGGACGCCGTCCATTTCGCGCCGCATGGTCCAATTGACGTACAGCTATTGGGTTGTGATTTCCTGGTCTGCTCGGCTTATAAATTCTTTGGACCCCATGCCGGTTTCCTTTTTGGTCGCTATGAACTATTGGAGGGCTTAGAAGCATATCGTGTCCGCCCTGCGCCACGAGATCCACCTGGAAAATTCGAGCCAGGGACTAAGAATCATGAAGGCATTGCCGGCTTACTGGGCATGTTGGAATATCTGGAATGGCTGGGAGTGACCTTTGGAGAGCAATACATCGAGAAGTATGACCAACAATTCAGTGGACGCCGTTTGCGCTTGAAGTGTGCCATGGCTGCTATCCGCGCCTACGAATACGAACTCAGCAGATCTTTGTTAGACATACTAAGTGAAATGCCAGGCGCGACCATCTACGGTCTGCAGGACTCGCGACGCCTTGAAGAGCGTGTACCGACGTTCAGCTTTACATTAAACAGCTGGCATCCACGCCAGGTTGCCGAGGAATTAGACAAATCAGGAATATTCGTTTGGGATGGCAATTATTACGCCCTGGCAGTTACCGAGCGTCTAAGCCTGGAAGAGACCGGCGGAATGGTGCGTGTCGGAGCGGTGCACTACAACACATTGGATGAAATCGCTCAATTTGGTGAAGCGCTAGCAAGGATTGCATTGAATTGAATTGCTAAAGCTGGCATCCAAAGAGCGGATGCTTAAGAGCGGATGCTTAAGGGCTGGCATACCAGGGGCATGATGAGCAGTCCAAAGGGCGATAATCGCCAGAGTATTTAAGGTTTCCACAATATCCCGGGCATGGGAGCCCGGGCAGCTAGTTAGTCGGCAAATGGGGGAGCCGGGCAGCTAGTTTAGCGGCAATGAGGATAGGACCCAGTGACAGGTGATGCAACGCACTAAGAGTGATTCTGATAAATCCAACAAGCCGCTTTTTGCTCTCCCACTTCAAAAAACGGGGGGTACTCGTTCTCGCAGATGGACCCAACTTTGGCAAAACAGCGCGGGTGGAATGGGCAGCCAGGTGGCGGGTTAATAGGGCTGGGCACTCCCCCAGATAAAATAATTCGATCCTGGCGGGATTCTTTATTCACTCGTGGGATTGCCGCCATCAGCGCTTTTGTGTAGGGATGCAGCGGGTTCTCGAATAAGCTGACGGTTTTCCCTTCTTCTACAATATGACCCAGATACATCACCGCCACCCGATTGCTGATGTAGTTGATCACACTCAAGTCATGGGCGATGAAGAGATATGTGAGATTGAACTCGTCTTGCAGCTCTTCAAGCAGGTTGATCACCTGCGC
>JAUWPO010000152.1 GCA_030611505.1 Chloroflexota bacterium | reverse complement strand
ATTTTTCGCCTTACGTTCGAAAGCCTTAATAATGAGCGTATCGATAAATCTTTGTGAGTGATGATTGGAATGAGCGTTCAATAATGACAGGAGCGACTGACGATGCCTTTCTATACTTACATTTGTGAGGATTGTGAGAGCGAATTTGATATGTTCACCTCGATCAAAAAGAAGGAAGCTGGCTGGAAACCTGTTTGTTCCAACTGTGGTAGTGTAAAAACTCGCCAAATATTCTCGGCAGTCGCTATGACTTCTGACATCCAGCAACCTTCTCAAGGGAGCAGCTGCTGTGCATGAAGGAAAGGAGCCAATCGATGAACAAACCTCCTGCAGGAAGCGGAGCTTGTTGTCTGCCAAGTGCAAAGGGGATCACTTATATCAGAGTTGGACCAGATCGTCATATCATCGGGTTACAGAAACTGGAGACGGTATTCAAGCAGTTACTTGCCATGAGCCTTTATCCTGACGAAACTACCGATGAAGAGCTGGTCAGTATGGCTCGCAGATTCAACTACATACCCAACAAACCTTCTATAGAAGTCGACTACGCGATGGCACTGAGACAGGCGTACACTGCTTATTGTTTTCAGCAAGCAAGAGAATAAAATTTTGCTTATAAATATCTGCGGGATGATTGGGTGAATTTAATTCAGAAGGGACGAGCATTTATGAATAAAAGAGAATATAGAAAGCGCGCGAAGTTGTTCCAAGCCCTGGCTCACCCGGTGCGGCTCCAAATTCTTGAACTTCTGTCCCAGGGTCCGATCTGTGTATGCGACCTGATGCCCCAACTCGACCAACGCCAGGCATACATCTCACAGCAGTTATCCATATTGCGAAAAACACGGTTAGTTCACGGGGTGCGGAAAGGAAAACGCATCCGGTATGAACTTGTAACACCTGTATTACAGGGCGTTTTAGAAAGCACCTTAGAAGAGTTTATTGGGATAGGAGTAAATCCGGGACCCATACAATCAGATTTGAAAGGGAATCTCGAAGAAATTGCAAGGTAGGGAGTCTTATTTAATATGAAAAAATCGCTATGCTTTCGTCGGAAAAAATGCTGTTTATGTATGGGTGGTCGCCCACCCTGATCTTGCTTGGATTTGCTCCCAAAGTTGCCGCGGGTATGAACGCTTTCGCGGTCACCCCGCCATCCTTCTTAGCCCCGTTACCTCACCTGCCAACAGCCATTTGGGATATACCGCTTACGATCAGTCTTGTCTTAGTCGGTTCGCTGGGCGCGTTTGCGGGAGCCCGCATAACCAGCCTGTATGTACCCCCCAATCGGTTAAGGCAGCTTTTTGGAATTTTAATAGTGGTCATGACTGGATACAAACTTGCCACGTTGATTTTGTGATATCGGAGTTAATAAATGAATAATTATGTTGAGTTACACAAATATCTTGATGAACGACTTGCAGACCTTGGAAAGGAGATTCCCATGCAGATGGGCGGTTTTGCCAGACTGCACAAGAAAGCTGTTGCAGATGGCGCATTGAGCCGCAAGATGAAGGAGATGATGGCGCTTGCCATCAGCATCTCCGTGGGTTGCGAGGGTTGCATCGCCTACCATACCCACGACGCGGTGCAGGCAGGCGCTACCAGGGACGAACTGCTTGAAACAATCGGTGTTGGCATAATGATGGCCGGCGGTCCAGGTTCAATCTATGGTGTACATGCCCTCGATGCCGTCGAGCAATTTTTGCCCGAATAAGCATCAGAAAACATTGAATATACTTCGTCAGAGATGCGCTAAAGGCTGGATTTAGACTACTCATTCCTGGTAATATCACAATCATAGAAGAGTTAAAGCGTTGAAAATTGCGTTTATCTCAGATGATGGTTTGACTATAAGTCGCAACTTTGATGGTGCGAAGTTTTATATCGTCCTAATGTTGGAAGATAACCCGGTCGTGGCTCGAGAATAGCGCGAAAGAATTTGGCATGATCCTTTTATAGAGGAACCAAACAATAAACAGCGATCTTACACAAAGACCAATCATCGGGATTCAGTGAAATACACAGGTATTAAGTACTATCGTCTGCTGGCTGCCATTGCAGATTGTGATTTTCTGCTGGCGCAGGATAATAGTGTTGGAGCATATTATCGGGCTTTGCAGGTTGGTCTCCGTCCAATTATCACGGATATCCCCACCATTGATGAGGCCAAGCGAGCAGTAATTGACGGCAGTATCAGTAATCACAGAGGGAAAATACCTTGAGGCATTATATTAAAAGATGACACTCAAATTTGTCCTTCGAATCAGCCTTTATCTGGTAGGCTCATTATGGCTTCTGAGTTCAGCGACAAATTGCGAATCAGCATCGATTGAGAAAACTACCAATTTTAACTTTACTGGTAGGCAGAGTAAGCCAACCGCTGCTCCCAACAAAGGGCAGGATGTTGTCAGAATTGTGATTTTCTGGATGAACGGCTGCTCACACTGTCACGAGGTTCTGGATAATGTGCTGCCACCCATACAGGACAAATACGGCGAACAGCTAGAAATCAAGTTAGTCGAGCTGGTTGGCGGTGAAGAAGTGCTGGCCTTATACCAGCTTGCAGAGAGGATGGGCATCCCAAAGGAAAAAGTTGGCGTACCATTTCTAGTGATCGGTGAATATAAGATGATTGGATTTGAACAGATCGCAGCGGAGCTGCCCGGCCTGATAGAAAAATATCTCATTTCCGGGGGTGCTAACTGGCCGGATATTCCAAGCATTGAAGCTGTAGCTGTAGAAGCAACACCATCACCCCCCATAATTCAACTGACGCCATCACCTTCTTCAGGAGCAAATTCTCCAACAGCGGTTACCCAGGCAGTGTTATTTAACTCACCGGGCTGCCATGATTGCCAACTGGTGGTAGCCCAGGCAATCACCCCTGCGCGTGAGAAGTATGGTGATCAATTTGAACTAATAACCATCGAAATCGTCACTTCAGAGGATGTCGAATACCTGTATCAAGCAGCGGCTGCCTTTGACCTCCAGAAGGAACAGATCGATCTACCATTGCTTATCATCGGTGATTCTGTGCTGATAGGAGAAAAGATTGTAAGCGACCTGCCAGACCTGATAGAACAGTATTTATCTGCTGGTGGTGTGGCTTATCCTCAATTATTAGAGCGTACTAGTATCCATGCCCCCGTAAGTAAACCTCCACCAACAGCGGCTCCTTTTCTAATGCAGAATGTTGCTTCCACTGAACCAGCGGAATACGAGTTATCAACAACCAGCGTACCAAACGGGTTCATCCTGGCAGCCTGGGTTATGTTTGTGATGGTTGTAGTATTGGCATACACTGGGTTTATTTTTATACGACTGGTTTTGAGCCATTCAACATCAGAGCCCATTGTTTTGCGGCGCTTGGAATGGTTGATCCCCGTCCTGGCATTGGTTGGGATAGGAGTCTCAGGCTACCTGACCTACGTGGAGAATCAGGCTGTGCGTGCAGTTTGTGGTCCTGTTGGCGACTGCAACGCCGTTCAGAGCAGCCCTTATGCCCGCTTGTTTGGTTTGTTACCGTTAGGCATATTAGGTTTGGCAGGCTACATTTTGCTCTTGACAACCTGGTATATCCAACGCAGTACCGCCGGAAATCCAGCAGACTGGGCGGCGTTCGCCTTATTTTGTATGGCCTTCGTAGGTATGCTTTTCTCACTATACCTGACCTATCTTGAACTGTTCGTGATCAAGGCTGTTTGCGTCTGGTGCCTGACCTCTGCTGTTATCATATCGCTGATACTCCTTTTAAGTTTAGGACCGGCTGACCGGCATATTAAATACTGGAGGACCGTTTGACACGCAAAATGAAAAATAAAATAAATTTCCAAGGACTTTTCAAGATCTTTATCGTAGTTTGCGTGGTAATCATGGCAGCCTTCATCCTCGCATATAAAAACCAACCCAAAGCAGAAGAGACATCCCCCGGATCACCTTCAAACTTATTGAACTCCGCCATCAACAATAATCAGCCGGTTTTGGCATTTTTCCATTCGAACACCTGCGATTCATGCCTGCAAATGATTGGGATCATCGAACAGGTTTACCCTGAATTCGACGATTATGTCACCCTGGTGGATGTGAATGTATATGACAGGCAAAACGAATCGTTACTAAATGAGGTTGGTCTGCAGTACATCCCGACATTATTCTTTTACGACACTTTGGGTAAACGCCAAACCCACATAGGGGTGATGGAAGCCAAACAGCTACGCCAAATCCTGAGTGATTTAACCGTTGGAGATTAATTATGCCTTTTGATGAAAGTATTTTACAAACAGGTTCGGTACTTGCCTTTGCTATGGTCTTCCTGGGTGGGCTGGTGACCAGCTTAGGACCCTGCAACATGGCATCTATCCCCTTAATTGTCGGCTATGTTGGTGGGGCTAAGGAACTCACTCGAGGACGTTCTTTCACGATATCTTTAACCTTCGCAATCGGACTAGCGATCACCTTCATGCTGCTGGGGATTGCCGCTGCTCTGTTAGGTGGATTCTTCGGATCGAACAGCAGATGGTGGTTTTACCTGGTGGCAGCGATCTGCTTCTTTATAGGTCTGAACCTGATCGGTGTGTTCAACCTCTCTATTCCATCCTGGTTTGCCAGTTTACGTGAGCGCGTCGGAATGAAAGGCATTCCGGGAGCCCTTGCTTTGGGCTTGGTCTCCGGGCTGATCACCTCTCAGTGCGCCACACCAGTATTGGCCGTGATCCTGACCTTCGTGATGTTGAAAGGCGCGATCGTTTATGGCGCTGTATTGTTGTTCGTTTATGCGATGGGGCGAGGCGTTCCGGTAGTCCTAGCCGGCACTTTTACAGGGGCATTGAAGCGAATGCAAAGTTTGGGTCAATGGTCCGAAATGATCGAAAGAGCCAGTGGGGTGCTCATCATAGCAGTAGGTTTGTATTTCATATGGATAGCGTGAATTGAATGAATGATCGCCGCAGATTTCTTATTCTATCTCTATTAATATGCGTAGCTATTGTCATCGTTGGTACCAAAGCCTTTCGCTCTGGATGGTTTGCACCTCGTCGACCGCTGGACCTGAACGGGAAGCCCGCCCTGTTGTTTTTCAATGTTTCAAAAGGATGTGAATGTCAAATGGCTGTGTCGAACAACGCCAGTGACCAGGTCGCCTCCTGGTCTGAGGAAGCCAGACAGGATATACCCGTATTTAAAATCGACATTGAACGCCGGCCAGACCTGGCTGAACAGTATGATGTATTTCGAGGACCGGCCTTGATCTTGCTCGACGGCCAGGGACGGTTGATGTGGAAACAGGACTATTCGATTAATGACGATCTGCCGCTTGATCTAAATCAATTTGAGCTAGAAATACAATCTTTAGGTATGCAACAGTGAGGATTGATAATGGAACATGAATTGATTAAAACCTATGAACTGAGGGTTTTTACACCCCCCTGCAAGCCGGGCGCGGAACGGTTTGCGGCAACAGCTAGCCTGGTCGTTGATATCCGTGATGTGCTACCATATTTGAACGCGACTCTTCGAGGTGCTGTTTACCATAAAGCTGCAAATTCCCTGACATGGAAGAAAGGTGGGCATAACATAGTCTTCAACGCATTCGA
>JAUWPO010000038.1 GCA_030611505.1 Chloroflexota bacterium | reverse complement strand
AACTGCGCTAAACCGTATTCAATGTAATACAGCGGTGCTACGTGGATGTGAAGTTTGCGATGCCAGCCTGTCATCATCTCCTGCTCCAGGTCAGTCCAATCCACACCTGGCATGAACCTCCCCCATAGGTCAGCCCATTTTGCATCACAGTTCGAGGGGTCGCTTGCTAGGGCGTGGTTTTCATAAACCCAATGTTGGTAGGCGTCAACAACAGCCATATAGGGCCAGAAAAGGACCGCTTTCTCCAGGGATTCAATGCGTGCCCGGGCAGCGTCTGCGGGGGAATAAAAACCCCCCGCCTCTTTATCCAGGTAAGGGGCTGCCAACAGTTCCATGCTCATCGACGCTACCTCTGCGAACTCCAATCCCACCTGCCTTTGCTGTATGTATGGCAGATTAGCCGTCTCAAAAACGTGGAAAGCATGTCCGCCTTCGTGTAAGAGTGTCTGTACGTCATCGTCCAAGCCGACCGCATTCATGAAGATGAACGGACGGCGTATGACCTGTAATTCTTCACAATACCCGCCGGGAGCCTTGCCCTTGCGATTATCAAGGTCCAACAATCCTTCGGATTGCATGGTTTTGAAATAAACACCCAGTTGAGGATCAACCTGGTGAAAAATAATTGCGGTCTGGCTGACCAATTCGTCCACATCTTTGAACGGTCGCAGGGGAGGGAGACCGTAGGGATCAACTTCTAAATCCCACGGGCTTAGAGTTTCTACACCCAATCTATGGCGACGCCTCTCTAAAATCCTTTCAGCAGCCGGTACGGCGACTCTCTCGATGGTGTGGTGGAATTGTGCGCAGTCCTCGGGGGTGTAGTCGAAGCGCAGCATCTGCTTCCAGCGGTAAGCGCGATAATCGGGTAATCCCGCGTTTCGACCGATTTTCTGGCGTAAATCCATTAACTTCGCCCACAGATCGTTGATCGCTTCCCGGTCTGCCAGTTGGCGATTTGCCGCCATGCGCCAGGCTAGTGCGCGCTTTTCACGATCGGTATCCTGGTAAACGGGTTTAAGCTGCTGAAGAGTGATCTCCTCTCCTTCCCATGTGACGGTTTGGGATCCAATGATTTTGTTGTATTCGTTGCCGAGTTTTAGTTCTTGGGTCAAAAGTGGCAGGTTGTCTTCCTGGAAGATCTCAACTTCGGCTCGCATATCCCGCAGTGGAATTTCAAACCCCACCGGTTCCAGCTTACTGCTGAGAAGTTTTTCTTTGAGCTGTTGGTCTGCTGCTTCCATCTGAGGAAAAATATCATCTAAGAAGGCTTGGTAGCGCTTTTCGGCCACTTGGTCGCTGGTATCCAGAGATGTGGCTATGTAAAGGCGATTAAATGTCTCCCCCAGGAGTTCGCCTAAACGCGACCAATCCACCAACCAGTCCCCCACATTTGCCGTATCAAGGGGGCGATCTGTCAAATCTTGATAGTAGGGTTCGATTTGAGACCAATTCCAGTCCATAAATTCGAGAGCGCTGTCCGGTAGGTTTGAGAACATGTGCATTCCTTTTTATAGTTTTGGTTTCGATAAATGCCAGTTTGTTGCCAACTGGAAAGTATGAGTTGTTTGGAAGAGGATTTCTTCACCGAATTGAGGTCCCATTAACTGCATCCCAATCGGCAAGCCCTGTTTGTCAAACCCGACTGGAAAAGAGATGGCAGGGACGCCTGCCAGACTGGCTGGAATGGTTAACGCATCTTCCAGATACATCGCCAGAGGGTCATCGAGATGCTCACCAATAAAAAAAGCGGTGGTGGGTGTCACAGGTGCAGCGATTAAGTCCACGTTTTCAAAAGCCTGGTCGAAATCGTTCTTGATCAAGGTGCGCACTTTCTGCGCTTGACCGTAATAGGCGTCATAATATCCCGTTGAAAGGGCATAAGTGCCCAACATTATGCGGCGCTTGACTTCAGACCCGAATTTGTCACCTCGCGTCCGGCTGTAAATATCCCACATCCTGTCCGACTGTACACGCGGACCGTAACGAATACCGTCATATCGCGCCAGATTGGCTGAAGCTTCCGCCGGAGCGATCAGATAATAGACCGGTAGGGCATGCTCGGTGTGGGAGAGGCTGACCGGCATTACTTCTGCGCCTAGATTCTCGAATTCGCGCAGGGCTTCCCTTACAGCAGTTTCCACTTCAGGCTGCATTCCTGGTATGAAGTACTCGTCGGGTACGCCTATCCTGAATCCTGAAAGTGACCCGCGCGAGGAGTCCAAAAGTTCAAAATCTGGAATGGGGCGGTCTGCGGAGGTGGAATCGAGCTGGTCGTGACCGGCGATCAGCTTGTAGATATATGCAGCATCGACTACGTCGTGCCCCAAAACGCCAACCACGTCCAGGGAAGAACCGAATGCGATCAAACCGTAGCGGGAAACACGACCATAAGTTGGTTTTATACCTGTCACACCACAGAAAGAGGCTGGCTGTCGTACACTTCCACCGGTATCGGTCCCTAAGGCGACCGGGGCTAGACAGGCTGCCACAGCAGCCGCACTGCCGCCGCTGGAGCCACCCGGAACTCGGCGTATATCCCAGGGATTGTGAGTGGTCCCGAAGGCGGAATTCTCGGTGGAGGAGCCCATTGCAAATTCATCGGTGTTCGTCTTCCCCAGAATCACCATGCCAGATTCCAGTAAGCGTTCGACAGAAGTGGCGTTGTAAGGTGGTACGAAGTCCTCCAGTATTTTTGAGCCGCATGTACAGCGCACACCGGCGACACATAGAACATCTTTGACGGCTATCGGGACACCTGATAACGGGGGTAAGGGGACGTTAGAATCCACCCTCCAAGCGGCGAATTGTTGGTCGGCATGCTCCGCTTGAGCCAGGGCGAGGTCGGGGGTAAGGGTGATGTAAGCATGCAGTTGGGATTCAAGGCGATCAATGCGCGCCAGAAAAGCCTGGGTCAGTTCGCTGCTGGAAAAATCCCCTTTTTGTAGACCTGCTATGATTTGGGAAAGTGTTAGTTCAACCAGTTTTGGCATTATTTAATGGATATTCAGTGGGAAGGTTGAGCTCATCCGATACAATTTATTCCAGCACCGGCGGGACTCGAAATTGGTCTTTTTCAACATCCGGGGCGTTGAAGAGCAGGGCTTTTACTCCCATGCCTGACCTGGGTTCGTCGCCGCGTAGAGTGTTGCGATCAGAGAGCACACTGGATGTTGGGTTAACCCCAGAAGTATCTACATCCCCCAGGCGGGACGCATATTCAAGGATCTCAGACAATTGTTCCCGGTAGCGGTTTTTTTCCTGTGGGCTGATTTTCAAGCGAGCCAGTTCAGCGATGTGTTCAACTTCCTCGAGGGTCAGGGTCATTAGCGCGATTATAACACCCTCATTATTGATTTATTGACGGTCGGAGTTCAAGATCACCAATTTTTGGCGTACCACCGCAGATATCCTTCGAGATGGTTCCGCCAGTAGTCCTCATTATGGGATCCTGTAAAGAGGTACCATTCGTGTGGGATGCCTTTTTTATTTAACAAATCACCAAGCAGATACGCCGATTCGATAATCGTGGGGCGGTCTCTGTCTCCGGTGTCAATATATATGCGCGGCGATAACTCGATCGGGATCTGGTCCAACATGTTGCTCATGTTGTTAGTGTCATTGTTTAGCAGTGCCGGGCTGTGGGCGCCTACAGCACCGAATAACTCCCAGTGCGAGAACCCTAGATCGAAAGCCCAACCACCTCCGCGAGAAAGTCCTCCGACAGCACGATGATCCCGTTCTGGAAGTGTGCGGTATGTCTTGTCTATCCAGGGGATCAAGACTTCCATGATAACTTGCCCGAATTTACTCATGGAAGAGTGGTCGCCGAAGCGGTCATGAGGCATTACGATGATAAATGGTGCCAATACCTTTTCAGCGATAAATACATTCGCAGTTTCGTCCACACCCAGGCGCTCCCATTGGTCAGCGGTAAAGCCCTGTCCGTGAAATAAATACAGCACGGGATAGCGACGGTCTGGCTGTTGGTCGTAGCATGGGGGCAGGTATATCCGGTATTCGAGGGGTTGTCGCAGTAGGGCTGTCTTCAGATTTCCGGTTTCGATCCTGCCGCCTTCATTCCAGCATGTCAGGTTTTTGGGGGTGCAGGAAGGAGATGGTGTAATTTTTTCAGGTTTTCCTGGTGTGGATGTTATTAAGTGCGTGGGCGTGATGGTAGGTACTGGCGCAAGGGTCTCAGAAGTGATTTTTACCGGATAAGGCGAAGAGGTAGCTTCCTGTGTGATGAAATCCCCTGAGCATGATACTGCTCCAAAGCCGAGCAGGGAGAGTAGTGTAAAAATCCAAAAAAGCCTAACGGGATTCAACGGTAAATTTAATCGCTGTGCGGGTTTTATCCTCAATCTCCACGTCTACAAATTCAGCAAAAAATATTACTTCGTATCCATCTTCTTGCAGATAACCTCTTGCGAGCGCTAGAGCCTTTACAGCCTGGTTAACCGCAATCGCACCAATAGCCTGAACTTCGGCACGTTGGTTATCTCGAAAGACACCGGCTATTGCACCTGCTACGGCTGACGTACGTGAGGTGCCCGCGACTCTGATGATGTTCATGACTTGTTGTCCCCTCCCTGGCAAGAATCCTGTAACTATTTTGATGGCGAAATTTATGCAGATTCCTGTATTAGATTGTACAGGATTTTTAGGTGTGAAGCAAGCACCAATTTTATTTCACAACTCTCAGATGCCTCTTGCATTGCTGAGATGTCTGTGGCAAAATACAAATGCTATGACGCGTCGGGTACGCTTTATCATCGCAATACTGATCGGGGTTGCCCTTGGGCTGTTGTTTGGATGGGTGATCAATCCGATCGAATACACACAGACAGCGCCAAATACACTGCGGGTGGATTATCAGACGGATTACGTTTTGATGATAGCCGAAGCCTTTCACACGGACGGCGACATGGCGTTGGCGGTGCACAGGCTGGCAGTCTTGGGGGATAAGTCGCCCGAGGGGCGTGTGCTGCAAGCGATCATTTTCGCCGAACAGGCCGGCTATACAGACGCTGACCTTGATATGATGCGTAATCTTTCGGACGAACTGCAGATTATCCAGAACGTGGTAGAGACGCCAGAACCATGAATGAAGATGAGCGCGGCAACTGGTATTTATTGACCGGTGTGGTTTTAGGGATCATGCTGGGCATCCTGTTTGCCTGGGTCATCTCACCGGTTGAATATGTGGATACGGCTCCGGAATCGCTGAAGGATGAATTCAAGGATCAGTACCGAGTCTTGATTGCTTCTGCATATGTCGCAAACGGTGATCTGGTTCGGGCTAAGGCGCGCCTTGAATTATTAGACGAAGCGGACATCTACCTGGTCGTTGCAGAACAAGCCCAGCAGATGCTGGCTGAAGGTGGGTCGGTCGAAGAAGCGCAAGCCCTGGGGAGATTGGCACTTTCGCTGGGTCAGGAAATCCCACAACCGAAAATTACAGCGACGGCTGAGTAATCCCCCCCATATTTTAATTAAGAACTCCTCTGAGTCGCCACTCCAGAGCGGTGTACCGGTGGGCGACTTTATTGTTGCGAACTGCAATGCCGATTGCGCGCTTGTTGCCCACCAGGACGCAAAGCTGTTTGGCGCGTGTTACGGCTGTGTACAGCAGGTTGCGCTGGAGCATGATGTAATGTTGAGTCAACAGAGGGATGACAACGGCTGGAAACTCCGAACCCTGCGATTTGTGGATGGTAACTGCGTAAGCCAGGACCAATTGGTCAGCTTCGCTCCAATCATAAATTAGCTTTCGTCCTTCGAAATCTACGCAAAAAGTGTGCTCTATAGGGTTGATACCCTGGAGAAAACCGATGTCGCCGTTATAAACGCCCTTGTCATAGTTGTTTTTTATCTGCATTAACTTGTCACCGGGGCGAAATGTTTGACCAAAAAGCGTTTTTTCGGGTTTCATCGCCTGTGGAGGGTTCAGATCAGCCTGCAAGCGCTCATTGAGAGCCGTAACGCCGGACTTGCCGCGGTACATGGGAGATAGAACCTGGATATCGTCCCTTGGGTGTAGCCCAAATTTTTGCGGGATGCGATTCTGAACGATATCACTCACCCAGTTTGCCGCTTCTTCGGGCGTTTCAGCGTGAAACAGGAAGAAATCATCAGCGGGTTGGTCCAGACTTACACCTCCAGATGACGGAAATCCGGGCATTTGCCCTTGATTAATGCGGTGAGCATTTGTGATGATGCGCGAATGTGCGGCTTGACGGAAGATCACGTTCAAACGGGTGACCGGTGCAAGATCGCTGGCGATGACATCGCGCAGCACGTCGCCGGCTCCGACCGAGGGCAGCTGATCCACGTCACCCACAAACAGGATGTGTGTGCCCGGCTTGAGCGCTTTCAGGGTGCTGTTTGTCAGCGGCAAATCCATCATTGATGACTCGTCTACCACCAGCATGTCAATTGGCAGCGGATTCTGTTCGTTATGTTTAAATCCTTCGCTTGGGGAAAATGCAAGCAAGCGGTGAATGGTACTGGCAGGACGTCCGGTAGCTTGTGAGAGGCGCTTGGCAGCTCTGCCGGTGGGAGATGCCAGTGCGTAGGGCTTGTTGGCGGTCTCCAAAGCGTCAATCAATGATTTTATGGTTGTCGTCTTGCCTGTCCCCGGACCACCGGTCAGTACGCTGACTGGATGGTTCAATGCCGTCCGGATGGCATCCTGCTGTTCTGGAGAAAGCGAAGGATCAAGTGTGACGAACATGGGCGGCAAATCGCTCAAGCTGGATGGCAGCGCATGAGCAAGGCGCCGCAACCGTTCTGCAACACCCGTTTCGCTGTAGTATAGAGCCGTCAAGTAGACCGCGGATTGACCATACTTAGGTGGTTTTTTACCGGTTGAGGGCATCTCTCCCTGGGATGTCTTCTCCTTAGGATCCAGAAGCGGTAAAACCTCTCGTTTAATGCTGTTATCTTGGGATAGACGTTCCAGAGCAGGTGCGATCAGCTCGCGGGAGACGTCCAACAATTCGGCTGCATGTTCTGACAATCCCTCCTGCGGGAAGTAGACATTGCCATCGTCGGTTGACTGGTTGAGCGTATAGACCACGCCAGCCTCAATCCGGGATGGGTGGTCTGCCGGCAAACCCAATGCCTGGGCAATCTTGTCAGCGGTCTTGAAGCCCACGCCGTAAATATCGCGCGCCAGTCTGTAAGGATCATTACGTACGATTTGGATCGCTTCATCACCGTATTGTTTATATATTTTGATCGCCAGATTTGTGCTTACCCCGTAGGTGTGCAAAAAGAGCATGATCTCTTTTACTTCCTTCTGCTCTTTCCATGCCGAAGTGATCAACCCAGCTCGCTTGGATCCGATGTCTTGAACCTCAGGCAGCAATTCGGGCTTGTGTTCGATGATATCTAAAGTCTGTTTACCAAAATGGGCTACGATACGATCGGCAAGGCGGGGTCCGATACCTTTGATTAGACCAGAACCTAAATAGCGGCGAATGCCCGCCACTGTGGCGGGCATTGTCTGTTCGCAAACATCGGCTTGAAACTGGGTACCGTGCTTGGGATGGTTGACCCATTTGCCGCTCAACGTCAAATGCTCCCCGGGAGCCAGTTCGGGCAGGTTGCCTGTTACGGTTACCAGCCCCTCGAAGTTCCGTCCGGGTATCTTATGGGCTGCCGTGCGCATTCGCAGCACGGTATATCCGTTTTCGGGGTTGTAGTAAGTGATGCGCTCAATTGAACCTGCGAGCGTTTCCATTATTATCGTATTATTGCGGCATTGGATTGTTCTGCGCCCAGTTGTCTCCAAGTGTGACAGATATATCTACTGGGCTGGCAGGGTCATAGAAATGGCGAATCCTGATTGGGTCGATACTCATCAGTTCAACCAGGAATTTAACCGTGTAAGGTTTGCCTGTGTAGAAAGTGATCTCCGTATAGGGCGTAGCCTTTTCAGCGTTATCGGTTTGAGTCACGTTTACGCCCAACGATTTCAGATAATCCGTGGTTCGTGCAGCTATACCGGGAGTATAACTTCCATTCAGCACTGCGACTCTTGCGCCCTCGGTTTGCATTAATTCTGCTGGATCCATATTGGCCGCGGCAGGGCTGGCAGCACCGGTGTCGGTGAATATTTCATCCCGCAACAGGCGAATCTTCTCCGATAAAGGCTTGAGAACCTCTTGACCGCCATCCGGAGAGGTGGCGAAATTTATCTGCTCAGCCCCTATTGAACCGCGCTTGATGTTTTCTTCAGGAATCTGAGTTGCCAGCCATGCCAGGCGGATGGCTTGATCGAGGGTCAAGTTGGTATTAATGCCCGAAGAAAGCTCGTTATAAAGTGTTGGGGCTTTGGATATCAATAAGGGCAGCATTTTACTGCGTAGTATCTGGTTTCGGATGGCTAGTACCACCTGCTGCTGGCGTTCGGCGCGGTCAAAATCCCCGCCTTCGGTCTTGCGAGCGCGCACATAGGCTAATGCCAGGTCGCCAGGGAGATTCTGGACACCAGGTTGCAGCCATTTTGTGTTGTTATCGCCAAGCGGGTCTATTTTTATTTTTTCCGGCACGTTAATTTTCACACCGTAGATCTCGTCAATAAATCGGACGAACGCTCCGAAGTCGACTTGGGCGTAGAAGTCAATCGGCACACCCAGCAGCTCCTCGACGGTGTCCACCGCCAAACCTGGTCCGCCCCCTGGAAGTTCATAAGATTCTCCCAATGAGTAAGCGGTATTTATGCGACCGTAATCGAACCCACCAGGAATGTTGACCCACAGGTCACGTGGAATTGTGAGCATTCCCGCAGTGCGATTGATGGGATCAACGGTCAGAAGCAACATCGTATCCGTGCGCGGAGCCCCCTCTTGAGCTTGCCAGTCCCGGAAGTCCAGTCCCATAATCAGGATTGAAACACGCTTGGCTCCATCCCATTCGGGTGGGGGGGGACCGCCAGCTGGTTGGAGGGGCGTATTGGCATCTTCGATCTGGACTGCACCGCTGCTATCGGGCGTTGGATTTGGTTCTGAGATGCTGATCCCAGGTAAATTGGTCATTTCATAGGAGGTGACAAAGTCCCTCACAGAGACAAAAGTAAGGTAAGCAGTGAGGATGGCAGCGATGAAAAAACCAACCAGGACCGCGATTTTTAGCGATTTTGTGCCAGTTGATTCAGTTTGTTCAGTTTCGGAGGTATCGGTTTGGGTCATACTAACAACCTTGGGTAGATCCTGATAGCATAAAGACTTAAAGCGGCGTGATTATATCACGGTATAATGATGGGGCAGTTAGAATTTATTCATACAAAATTACCCCTTTTCCCGGCTTAAACCATGTCAGTGATATCCACAGTTGGGCTTTCCAAATCATACGGCGCGGATGATATCTTCTCCAGTATTTCTGTGAGCATCCCGCGAGCAGCCCGCATCGCGCTCGTGGGACCTAACGGCATAGGCAAAACCACCTTGCTGCGTGTGCTGGTAGGCTTGGAGGAATCTTCGGCAGGGCGGGTTAACCGGGCGCGTAATCTCACGATGGGATATTTACCTCAGGAGGGGGGGATAGACGCCTCGCACACCTTATGGGAAGAATGCCTGACTGCCGTATCCGACCTGCGCGCCCAGGAAATGGAATTGGCTGACCTGGAAGCTGCAATGGCTGATCCGGACCGGACCGCAGCAGCCATCAAGCGTTATGGCGCCCTCCAGGAATCCTTTGAACGCAACGGCGGGTACACTTATGAGACCCGCATCCGTCAGATATTGACTGGCTTAGGATTTGACTCGAGCGATTACGACCGCCCGTTGCCTCAACTTTCTGGTGGGCAGCGAACACGCGCCCTGCTAGCCCGTTTGCTGCTTATGGCTCCTGAATTGCTGGTCTTAGATGAGCCCACGAACCATCTGGATATTGCCGCTACCGAATGGCTGGAGAACTATATGAACCAGTGGGAAGGGGCAGCCGTTATTGTTTCACACGACCGTTATTTTCTCGATCAAGTTTCAGACACCGTATGGGAAATGAGCAGTTCCAGGATTGAGATGTACAGGGGCAATTACAGCGCTTATGTCCAACAGCGGCGTGAACGCTGGGAGCTACGCCAACAGATTTACCAGGCTGAAAGAGCGCGCCTGGAAAAGGAACTTGATTACATCAAGCGTAATATCGCTAGTCAACGAACCCAACTTTCGAAGGGGAAATTAAAACGATTGAGTAGAGAAGTACAGGCAATTGAGAGCCTGGGCTTCGAAGCCGTGCAGGGGAAAAATTGGGCTGAGATCAGCAGCAAGGCTGCTATAACCGTGCACCCTATGAGCGTTGCCGAGGTAGAGCAACGGATTCACTCCTTTAAAGAACCTTCAAATCGTCCGCCCCGGTTGAGCTTGGGCTTAAAAGCTGCTCGCCGCTCGGGCGATCTGGTCATCCGCACTCGTGATCTGGAGATCGGATACCCGGATGAGGGCAAACCCCTGTTCAGTGCCCCCGATTTACTTCTTAAGCGGGGCGAATGTGCAGCTGTGATAGGTCCAAATGGGGCCGGAAAGACTACGTTCCTAAAGACCCTGCTTGGGCAGATGCCACCTCTAGCAGGAGAGGTTATCATGGGTGCCAGCCTGAATATCGGCTACTTTGTCCAGGCTCATGAGGACTTGCGCCCCGAAAGGACTTTGGTTCAAGAGATTGAAGCAGTCGCCCAGAACATGCTTCTAGCAGATATCCGCCATCACCTTGCTCGCTTTCTCTTTACTGGTGACGATGTTTTTAAAAAGGTGGCTGTGCTGTCAGGGGGTGAACGAGGGCGCCTGGCTCTTGCCAAGCTGTCATTGACCGGCGCCAACTTACTGCTGCTCGATGAGCCGACCACTCACCTGGACATTCCATCCCAGGAGATACTGCAGGAGGTCCTGGCTGATTACCAGGGCACAATGCTGTTGGTCTCCCACGATCGCTATCTGATTGACGCCCTGGGGACCAGGATTTGGGAGATACAGACTGGTCAACCCCGGTTGGGTCAATCATTGCCGGGTCAATCATTGCCGGGTCAATCATTGCCGGGTCAATCATTGCCGGGTCAACCATTGCCGGGTCAACCACGTCTGCAGGTTTTTGAAGGCTCTTATAGCCAGTATCGCGCCTACCTTGAGGCGCGGGAGATTGAACACAGCGGGCTGGAGGAGAGAAAAAGCGAGAAAGCTGCAGCATCCAAAACTCGCAGGACGTCTGCGGTCAAATTAGAGCGCCGCCGCCGCGCCCGCCTGGAAGAGATTGAGGGGCTGGTAGAAGCTCTCGAGCAGCAGCTTGAGGTACTGTCTCGGAAATTGGAGAGTCCGCCCGCTGACCTCGCTGAGCTCCAGAAACTGGGGGTGGAATATGTCCAGGTTCAAAGTGAATTGGACGAATCATTGAGTGAGTGGGAGCAGCTCAACCATAATAATACCTGAGCCTGTGCCCAATATCGCCTGGCTATCTTTACCGCCCGGCTATCTTTAATGCCCGGCTATCGACCCCGCTATACTTGGCACTAGTTCATGTCCCCCAATCGCGCGGATAGAGGAAATCATATCCCACGGTGCGTTTGCTCAGTTTGGCAATCGGAGGCAGAACGCGTTTGAAATGAGCCCTGCGTATCCGGTTGACCACGTCGTGAACAAATTCCTGTTCGAAGCCTGCCGTTACGCATTCTTCCGGGCGATAGCGCTCATCCACAAGCATGTAGAGCAGCCGGTCGACTTCGTCGTAAGTGAAACCCAATTCTCCTTCATCGGTTTGTCCTTGCCACAGGTCAGCCGTAGGCGGTTTGCTAACGATCACGTCTGGCACACCAACTGCCCCCGCCAGTTGACGCACCTGCGTTTTGTAAAGATCCCCTAGAGGGTTCAGGGCGTAAGCCGAATCGCCGTATAAGGTGGTGTATCCAAGCAGGATTTCGGTCTTGTTTCCGGAGCCGATGACCAGCCCGTCAAAAGCTGAGGATTGGTCGTACAGCACGATCATGCGGGCGCGCGCCATGGCGTTGCCGCGCCGGATGCGGTCGCCATCCGGGAACTGCTCGAACAGCGGGTCAACCATATCCGTGATCGGTACGGTCAGCGATTGGATACCTGTATCGTCGATCACCAGTTGGGCATGCTCGAGTGAGTCTTGAGAAGATGATTTATAGGGCATGCGAATGGCGAGCACATTCTCAGGTCCGAGCGCCTCGGCTGCCAGATAGCAGCTCAAGGATGAGTCAACCCCGCCGGATAAGGCGATCACCGCCCGCGAAAAGCCTGTCCGTGTGATCTCGGTGTGGATAAAACCGGTCAGGATTTTACGAGCCAGGTTTGTGTTTATCGTCAAATCGCTCATGTCTTCTGGGGTTAGATTATTGACAATCTTCCCAGTCGCTGTCTATCTTGAAAGTTTTTTGGATGTTCCCATCCTTTAAAATTATGAATTCGACATCATACTCGCGGCTGATCTCTTCGGTTATCTCGCTTGTAAATTCTTCAGTAATGACCCCGGTATCACCGGTTGATGAACCGAGGATAACCGTCTCGATGGGGTACTCCTGGACGACATCCTTGAGGACTTCCAGGAAATTACCACGCCGTACAAGAATATCAGCCACGACCCCGGCTTTTCGAGCCCGCTCTTGAGCCATCACTAAAAGGAATTCGCCCATTTCATCCAATTCCGATTCAATGTCCACAACTTTTGGCGCTGCAGAATAGTCTAAGAACTGGACGCTCGAAATATACAAGAAAAGCAATTCCTCATCCAGATCCTTTGCAATCGCGATGGCCCCGTCCTGATTCGGATAACTGGATTCACCACCCCGTGTCAGACATAATATTTTTGCTGTCATCGCTAGCTCCTCCCGTTGGCTCTAATTAGAACCGTATCAGCAGCCATATGAAACCAATGCATAGTGTTATAAAGGTGACCGGAAGACCAACTTTGAGAAATCCCTTGAACGTGATCGGGGTATTGGTCTGGTTTGTGATGCCGGCAGTCACCAGGTTGGCTTCGCCTCCGATGAGTGTTCCATTGCCTCCCATGGCAGCTCCCATGGACAACGCATAGTATAGCACTTTGCTGTGTGCGCCGGGAATGGTCATCGTCAGAAAATCTACAATTGGCAGCATCGCTGCCGTCAGCGGAATGTTGGCAATAACGGTCGAGATTGCACCGACCCCAAAGACGATCATGAAAATACCCAGCGGTAGATTATCGCCGATCATGCTTGCCATCTCGCTGGCGACCAGACCAAGCAGTCCGACTTCCTGTACCGCCCCAACGACTACGAAAAGCGACATGAAGAAAACCAACGTCGTCCAGTCAACAGCGATGATCATTTGGTGAACATCAGGTTTCAGCCAGATTAGGAGAACTGTGGCACCGATCATGGCAGGAACGGCGGGTGCGAGGTGTACACTTTCGCCTAATATGAATCCAACCAGGACAAAAGCAAAGACAATTCCGGCTTTCCAGAGACTCTGGGAATCTTCTAGGCGTGCGTTTTCCTCCAGTTTCTTATATAAAGATGGGGAGATTGTGCTGCTTTTTTTCATGAATTCCTTTCGATAATAGAAAAGAATGAAACCGGTCAGACCAACCAGGGCAACTATCACACCAACGGTCTGGTTGACCAGGAAATCAGTGAAGCTGATATTGGCGTACGCTCCGATCAGGATGTTGGTGGGCGTACCGACCAGGGTGCTGATACCGCCCACATTGGAGGCCAACACTTCGGGGATGATAAGAACCAGGGGGTTAATACCGAGCGCCAGTCCGATCTGTAAACTGATCGGCACCATCAAGAGCATGGTGGTGAAGTTGTCAAGTAAAGCGGAGGCGACCGCGGTTATGGCGATCAAGATTATGACCAGCAGCCAGTTGCGGCCGCTGCTCAAGCGGTAAGCTTGGAAAGCAGTCCACTGGAAGATACCGGTGGCTTCGATTATGGCGACGATGATCATCATACCCATAATCAAGAAGATGACTTCCCAATTGATGTAGCTCAATCCGCGCTCGAAGCTGAATATAAAGAAATTGGGGTTAAACGCTCCACCCACATACGATACCAGAAATAGAGCCGAAAAACCGGTTAACGCCGCAGTGGTGCTGTGTAGTTTTTCGAAGGCGATCAGCAGGATGACCCCCAGGAAAATAAGTGTAGCAGCCCAAAATCCGGCGTTGATCTCCCAATCGAGTGTAGTTTCTCCCAGCCTGTGTAGCCCCACCTCATTCAGGTTGTCCAAATCGTGTACGCTCAAATTGAGGGTTTGGGGAATATAGCGCGGGTGTTCGATCTTAATCTGTAATTCACCCGCCGGCAACTGAATTAATGCCAACCGCCAGGTGCCGTCTTCCTGGCTTTCGGTTTCCCCCAGCAGTTCAGTCCCGTCAATTGAAAGGACTTTCACGGAAACATCGACAACCGGGATACCCTGCTGGTCAACCAGCGTGCCGATGATCACATAATTGCCGCCTCCTTCCTGGCCATTGGTCAGGGCGAGGGCTTCTCCAGGAATGACTACCATCAAACCAGCCAGTATAGCGATCAGAAGGACATGGGAATATGAGCCTAAGAAAGAGAGCAGTTTCGATTTCAAGTCGGTACGATTCAGCATTCTCTTATCGGTTTACCTGTTCTCCTGCTAGAATGATCCTGTTCAACTCGCGCATCACGAGGGCAGTGCGCTCGTCGCGCAGCAGCGGCAGGCGTGTGCGGGCACGGTGCAGGTGGTTGAGATCAATCTCTGACAGGACCAGGTCTTCCTGGTGGTATGGTCCTTTTACCATCAGTTTGCCGTCCGGATCGAAAACGGTCGAACCGCCCCAAAAGTTCAAGCCGTCCTCATAGCCTGCCCGGTTGGAATGCACGACGAAGGTGGTGAAGAGGCTGGCATATGCCTGGTTGATGCGTTCCACCCAGCGAGCCGACTCAAGGGAAGGCGCTTCGCTCAAGCCGCGTCCCGGAGAAGCGGAGGTGAACAACAGCATATCGGCGCCGTCCAGCCACAGCAAATAGGGCGGTGAGGCGTGCCAGAAATCCTCACAGATCAGGATACCCATGCGACCGAAGCGGGTGTCGAAAGCGCGGATATTATCCCCCCAGGCAAAGAATCGCCCTTCATCAAACAAGCCGTAAGTGGGCAGGTATACCTTGTGGTGCACGTGCAGGACGCGGCCTCGGGAGAGATATGCCGAAGCGATGAAAAAGCGGTGGCGGCTGTCTTCGTCCACGAACCCCACCACCAGGTCAATATTATCGCTGGCTTCTAAGAGATGGCGGAATTGGGGATCTTCTGCGGATGGTCTGATCGCAACAGATGAGACCAGGTCTTGCAGTACGTAGCCGGTCAGAGAGAGTTCGGGGAAAACGATCAGGTCCGCGCCCATAGATTGGGCTTCTATCACCAGGGAGAGGTGCTTTTCCAGGTTGGCTCCTACGTCTCCAAGATGGGTATTGATTTGGGCAAGAGCGAGGGTTAGCGGCATGTTGGGTTTGGTTTGCTAAGAATTGTTTGTTGAGACACAATAATACCATGCAAGAGGTCAAGATAGGAATTGCAATTGGCAAGTTGCAGAGGGTAAATCGGCGGCATGGGAGCCGCCTCAGCTTAATATTAGGTCTTTCCCTTTGGAGTGCTTATCATGCCCCTGGCATGACAGCCCTTATGCATCCTTTTTTTGGATGCCCAACGTTCTTAAGCATTCGTTCTTTGAATGCCGGATACCAGTCCTTAAGCATCCGCTCTTTGGATGCCAGCCCTGTTTCAGCTATCTCCCCTCGTTCCCCCTCCTGGAGGACGGCGGGGGCACCGTCTGGATCAAGGAGAGGGACTGCCGTCTATCGGCTGATGATTAATAAATTAAACGGTGTTCTTTACTGCCGACGCAGTGTTCTTTACTGCCGACGCAGTGTTCTTTACTGCCGACGCAGTGTTCTTTACTGCCGACTACCCGACCAGTCACTCAATCGCGTAAATCATGCTGACTTCAACCGTCACGATCATCTGCCCGGGTGATACGGGCACCGGTACATCTGCCATCAATGCAGCGCCGCCGCCGCGCCCTTCAACCATCGGCGCCGGAAAGCCGCCGCTGAAGGTGCTGATGGTCTGGATTTCTCCCAACTCAACTCCGGCTGCCTGCGCCAGTTCTTCGGCCACAGTTTCGGCGTTGGCAACAGCGGACTGGCGCGCCTCTGATAGGGCTTCGGTCTTGTCGGAAACATCGAACTGGATGCCGTGAATCGTGTTGGCGCCAGCCTGTACGGCGGTATTAAGTATCTCGCCGATCTGGTCAAGATCGCGGACTGTGACATGCACCGAATTTTCCACTATATAGGTGATCTCGCCGGTCGGCTTGCCCTGTGAGTCGTAGTCCTGGCGCGGATAGATGTTGAAATTTGTGGTCTGGATATCTTTTTCGTCAATGCCAGCATCCACGAGGGCATCGGTCACTTTTTGAGTCTGGACGTTGTTGCTGGTCACCGCCTCGACAGCGTCTTTGCTTTCGGTGTGCACTCCTATGTTCACGTAGGCGATATCCGGGGACAGCACCGCCCGCCCGCTGCCGCTGACGTGGATTGTACGGGTGGCTGGCGGCGGTTCTGGTATGTCAGCCGGGTTGGATGACTTGGCTGCTGCCACCCCTCCACAGGCGGTGAGCGTTGCGGTTATCAGTACGACACTTAACACCAATATGATTTTGTTGCGCATGAGACACTCCTTTTTCTGATTTTTATGTAAGTTCATTTTACCTGGGATAAACTGATTCAACCAGCCCAGGAACTGCCTGGTCTTACTTAATTCTGGATTGTAGACGTTGGAGGGAGCTTATTAGTTCCAAAAATCGATCCTTTGTTTAAACACGATCCTTTGTTTAAACTTGCGTTCTCTCCACTAAAGGTTACAATATGATCTGGAATTCTTCATGCGGACGACGAGCGAAAAACCTCCCCAATTATCCTTACGAGCGCGCTTGCGCTACTGGTGGCGCAGGGTAGTGAAGCCGATCAGCAAGGAACGCCGCGCCGAAGTCCAGGTTCACCTGCGTGACGCCTCGCACCCCGATTTTGATTATTTTGTGCTTGTGCTGCTGTCTAGCGTTATAGCCACCCAGGGTTTGTTGGTGGACTCGCCGGCGATTGTCATCGGCGCTATGCTGGTTGCGCCGCTGATGTCGCCTGTCATAGGTCTGGGTCTATCATCGATTACCGGTGATGAGCGTTTGCTGCGCGACAGCGCTTCGGCTCTCTTGCGGGGAGCCTTCCTGGCGGTCATCGTGTCGCTTGTGATCGCCTGGATCAACAGACACCTGCCCTTTGTGGTGCTGCTGGAACTACCGAATCAGGTCATCACTCGCACTACACCCAGCCCGATAGATTTAACCGTAGCGTTAGCGGGAGGTGCTGCGGCTGCGTTTGCGCTGGCGATGCCGAACATTTCCGCCGCTCTGCCTGGGGTGGCGATCGCGACTGCATTAATGCCACCGCTGTGTACGATTGGCATCGGTCTCGCGATGGGGCGTATGGATGTGGCTGGGGGAGCAACTCTGCTCTTCATCACGAGCGCGGTAACGATCACTTTTGCCGCTTCGCTGGTATTTTTCAGCCTGGGCTTTCGAGGCCCATTGACCAACAGCCAACAACGGGTGCCACGCAGCCTGTTTGTCTCGGCGATTCTTACACTCGTCTTGTTGGGTTCCCTAAGTTATTTAAGCTACCGCTTGTTCGAAACCGCAAACGATAACCGTATGATTGAGATGGTGTTATATGAAGAGGTGGATAAGGTTGAGGGTGTGGAACTGATTGATTGGAAGGCTACCAGCAGCGGGGAGATACTTGAGTTAGATATTGTGCTGCGCACATTGCACCTTATCCGTTATGAAGACAGCGTGGCGCTGCAAAAAGCGATCGCTGACCGGCTTCAGCGCCCGGTTGCGGTTATAATAAACCAGGTTCATGCTGCCCAACTTGATCCGCTGGTGCCTCCAACTTCAACTCTCACACCGTCGCCGACTTTGACCTCCACTCCTGGTCCAAGCCCAACGCTTACCTACACCCCTACTAAGAAACCGACTTCTACCCCTGCGCCTACAGAAACGTCGACTCCTACATTGACGCCCACATTTACCGCAACCCCAACCTCTACACCCACACCTGCCCTGGCAAAAGCTGTGAACACTGCTGTGCCGGGGTTGCGTTTGCGCCAGTGGCCGGCAGGTCCCGAGATCGCCGTCCTGCGGCAAGGTGAGGCATTGATCGTGCTCTATGGAAAACGCGTGTTGGATGGTTTGGTTTGGCTGGAAGTTGAGGATAAGGAAGGTCGGGTGGGGTGGATCCCAGAAATCTATTTATTCGTCGTGACGCTGACTCCTACCAACACGCCCACTCCAACCGCGACGGGCACACCTGCTGCAACCATGATGGGGACTCTATCTCCCACCCCATAATTA
>JAUWPO010000089.1 GCA_030611505.1 Chloroflexota bacterium | reverse complement strand
GGGTCACCGGATTTTCCCCGTTACGCGCCGCGCATCCGGGCGGCTGGCGCACCTCTACCTGGCTATGCAATTGTTGACAGGAATAAACTTATCATTAATCTGTGTTCCTGTCAATATTTATCGACCTTTTCTCCTTCCCAGGGTAATTACTGCTGATGACAAATCTTTTTGAATGGAATCAATGGTGGTGGGTTCGCTGATCCCCAAGCCCAACCGTCGACGTCCCCGTGGTTAATGTTATTAACGACCGATCCCAGGGGAGAGTACACCCAATCCTCTTCTTCCAGGTGCCAGTATGACCAGTAATCCGGTGGGGAGGCGCAGAAACAATCTTCTTCTGGGCACCCATAATCTTCAATTTTACAGATAGCAATACCTGTGGAATCGCGCCCAACTATGATTGGCAAACCAGAACGCTGCAGCAATTTATAACCGGAAATCGTGTCATTTTCGAAAGATATGCAGTATGTCCTTGTGGAACCATCTCCGAATTGAACGACCAGACCCGCCTGATTCAATCCATTCAATTCTTTGTCAGGTGATCTCTGGCAGCTCAGAAGCAATCCAGAGGATAATAGGAGAAGGAGGATGATTTTCGAAAAAATTTTCAACAATATTAAAGGCTAACCAGCTTGCAATCAGTATCAATGACTACTTTGAACTATTATTCTGAACGGAGCGCAGCCGAGTGAAGAATCCCTCAATCCGGACATGATGGTAAAGCTTTTATTTTAAATGGAAAAGATTTGCTTAATAATGCCGGAATTGCCTGCGCTGTTGCTAAGAAATTCACCCCGTTGCCGGGTTGCCATTCAAGGCTGCCATCCGGAAGCTGGAGAGCTAGCAGATAATCAATCGCATTTTTCCCGCCTTTTGACCATGCATCACTTTGCGGGTCTTGTCCAACAGCCAGGATCGCCTGAATCGCATAGGCGCTTGAGTTGCTGTCGCTATCGGTGCCAAAGGATGAGCCCGGGGCGTATGTGAAGCCGCCATCGTCGTTTTGAGCCGCTTGCAAGTATTTCAACCCATTCTCGATTATGGGTGAATCCAACGGTTCACCGGAGGCGACCAATGTCTGAATTACGAAGGCGGTCGTATTTGTATCGCTGCCGAAACCAGTGTTCCATTCCCAGCCGCCATCTGGCTGCACCTGGCTCTTTAGGTATTCAACTGCACCTTCGGGAACGTCCTGCTCCAAAGCCAGAGTTCCTAATACCGCCCAGGCTTGGAAACCCGGTTCGGGATCGAATACCCCTGTGCTTGGATCATAAAATTCCAATGGCTGTTTGGCAAACTCAGGCCAGCATCCCTCAGATGCGCTCATCCCTGCCGCAAGTTTTCCCGCCTCTGCAGCACCATTTAGCGAGAAAGCAGCTCCGTTTTCGATCCAATAATCGAGCAGGGAAGCGGAATCAGGGTTCTTACGCCAGTCCGCTGCGCTAATATTATTTGCGCCGATTGCCAGCAGTGCTTCTACGGAATTGGAATCGCTCTCATACCCGCCGGTTTGGGGATCTCCTTCCTCCAGGAGCCAGCTCAAAGCTTTATCTGCAGGCTGAGGTGTTTCGCTTGTTTGAGTCGTACAGGCTTGAAGGATGGCTGCAGTTACAAGGAAGATCGCTAAGATGATACCGGTATAGAAATTCTTGGATTTTGATTTCATGGTAGACATTTTATCCCAAATTTTCGTGCTGGCTGCGTTCAACGCGGCGGGAAATTATGCGTGCCAGCTCATCTGGATTCTGGGAACCGATCAATATATTCTCCCCATTATTCAGGGTTAAACCAACCCCTTGATTCCCACTGATGTTGTAAGCGCGTTTCTTGCCAAATCCCCATCGAATCCCCCATCCGCCGTATTCTCTTATAGGGTTGTATGTCCGGGCTTTGACATGTTTGATTTCATCAAACCCGATCTTTCTGCTGGTGAATGGTATGAATTGGATAAATAAATAATCTCGTCTGACTTCGATGACCAATTTCGCCATGTAAATGAGTAGCGGCAGACCGATGCCTACAATAAGCCAAATCAGCCACATCACCCAATCTGGGGAAGGATTGGTGCCGAATTCCTGCCCCAACACGATTTGGAGAATAAAACTGTACCAAGTAGCACCTACCGCGACCAGGGTTAACAGTAGGATCCAGCGCTGGCGAAAATATTGCACTTCTCGATAACTAATTTTCTCAGTTTCAGTATTCATAGCAACCACCCCCAATGAACTCTCGAATAACGGAATCTTCCGGAACGAACGAATCGTCTTCGAGGGGGGTGATTTCCTGCAGCACATTTAGGGCGCGCACAGCCCGAGTGTAAGCGTCTGCTCGCAGAGGGTCATCCTGGTATTCCGAGACCCAGGTAGTGAATCTATCGATCAATTTCGGGCGATAAATAGAAAGTTCGTAAGGCATGGCGCTGTTAATGATGTAGTCGGTGGTGCTGATGTAAGGGATGATGTTGCGCATTTCGCTGGTGCGCACATAATGCCAGTGCTGCAGTGTTTGGGCGGGGTCATAAGCCCGGTGAGCGGCATCACGCAGCATACGGCGCATCAAGCGGATATCCGTCCAGCGAATATATCTCCCGGATGAATCTTTCATTTGTAGAAGAGGTTCTAGATAGATTTTAAATTTTTGTTCGTTTGGAACGCTCTTGGTCATATCCCCATGAAGACCATGTAAGCTGTCTATCAGGATGATCTCATTGGGTTTTACTTTCATGGGAGTATGATCGTTTTGACGCCGCCCGCTCTTGAAGTCATAGTGTGGAGTCAGGACCTCTTCACCGGCGATAAGCCGGCTGAGATGTTCGTTGAACAAGGGAAGGTCTAACGCTTGTGGTGTTTCAAAATCATAATCACCGAATTCATCTTTAGGGTGCATGTCCAAATCGAAGAAGTAGTTATCGACATTCAACGTTACAAGCTTGACGCCTACATGAGCCAGTCTTTGGGATATTTTTATTGTGGTGGTGGTCTTTCCTGATGAAGAAGGACCTGTGATGATGACCATCTTCAAATCGCTGCAGCACTCGAGAAGCATTTCGACTGCGTTCTCAACGTCCACGCGGTATGCATCTTCTGCTTCGGCGACAATGTCTGATA
Source organism: Chloroflexota bacterium (assembly GCA_030611505.1). GTDB lineage: Bacteria > Chloroflexota > Anaerolineae > Anaerolineales > UBA4823 > JAUWPO01. Next base: position 6,211 of record JAUWPO010000089.1, on the reverse strand, counting down.
ACTCGTCGCGTGCCAGTCGTTCGTTGTAGTTTGAGATTGTGTGGACACCGTGTGACACAGACCAATCTAATACACGCTGGATTTTCGCCCAGGGTATATTTTCTGATGACCGTGAGGCGCGGGTTGCCCGTTCTCTGCGGTGCCGTGCACGCTCATCGCGATAGAGAATATAAGCTTTGGCGACTTTGGCGTGCCCGTTCTCGATGAGAACCTTTTCAACGATGTCCTGGATCTCCTCGATTGTCGGAGTATGGTCGGGTGGCGTGGTCTCTCTCAATATATCCACTACCTGCTGGCTGAGCTGCTCGGCAGTGGAGCGGTCACGACCGCCAACAGCAACTGCAGCGCGGTAAATAGCGTTCGTGATCCGTTCAGGCGTAAATGGCACAATGAGTCCAGTGCGTTTTTCAACATAATTTATTTTTATCATCTTTAGGCTGGATTCACTTTCACATATATCTCGCTTGTGATGCGCGGTCCAAGAACGATCCGTTTTTCACTACCAGAAACTTGCAAACTTAAATTATCATCAAGCGGCGAATATTCAACGATTTTTAAATCCGTATTCGGTATTATACCTAACTCGCTGAGATATCTTAACATTTCAGGATTTTCATCCCGTACACGCAGGACGACGGCTTCTTGACCGGGACGCATTTCACAAAGCGGTAAGAATGAAGACGGCGGCATCTGTAAATCCTTGCTTGGTATCGGGTCGCCGTGCGGGTCATGCGAAGGGTCCCCCAATGCTCTTGCAATCCGCTCCTCGAATTCTTCGGAGATCACATGTTCAAGCCTGTCTGCTTCTCCGTGTACTTCGTCCCACTTGTATCCGAGAATCTGCTGCAGGAACATTTCTATAAGTCGATGGTGGCGAATGACTTCCAGGGCCATTTTTTCGCCCTCAGGAGTCAGGGCAACACCTCGGTGCCGCTGGTAATCCACAATAGGGGGGTCGATTTCAGCCAGTTTTTTAAGCATCCCGGTCACCGATGCCGGCGCTACCCCTAGGGATTCAGCGATCTGGTTCGTGCTGGCGCGATCATGGGTAGACGTGATATCGTAGATGGTTTTAAGATAGTCTTCAACCGTATGGGTGATCTTTTCGTCCATCATAATTAAATAATACCTGCGATCACTCTCCATATTTGGGCGATAAAGAAAGTGATCACGAAGCCCATCGCCAGGGGAAGCAAAGCTGCTACTATCGTCCATTTCTTGCTTCCCGATTCTCGATACATTGTGTAAATTGTTGTGCTGCATGGATTGTGGATCAAACTGAAGAGCATCATGTTTACCGCCGTGAGAAGGGTCCAGCCACCAGCTACTAGAATTGTGCGTGTGGTGTTCTGGTCGGGTTCGAACATCACGCCAGCGCCGCTTCCGGCGCCTTCAACACCCAAAACCAATATTGTAAGCATCAACACGGTCGGGATAACAATTTCATTGGCGGGGATAGCGATGATATAGGCTAATAAAATTACGCCATTCAGCCCGATTAAAATACCTATTGGATCGAGGAAGTTGATTATATATTCAGCAATGCTTACTCCATTGATAGTAATATTGGCAACTAACCAGATTGCTGCTCCGGCTGGAACGGCAAAAATTACAGCCCGCCAGAGCACGAAAATTGTGCGGTCGATTATTGAAGTGTATATGGTTTGCAGAATTCGCGGTGGGCGATATGGTGGTAGTTCCAGGCTGAACGTGGAAACCTCACCTTTAAGCACCGTTCGTGAAAGCACCCAAGATACTACGAAAGTCAGAAGTACACCCAAAAGTGCAATGCCTAATACAGCAGATGCAGAGATCAAACCGGCGTAATGAGCGGGAACCAGGGCGCCGATGAAAAGTGTAGCGATCAGGATCTGGGTCGGCCAGCGCCCGTTGCAAAGGGCGAAGTTGTTTGTGATCATGGCGATAAACCGTTCGCGTGGGCTGTCGATGATGCGCGTGGAGATGATTCCAGCTGCATTACAGCCAAAGCCCATCATCATGCTCAATGACTGTTTGCCGTGAGCACCGCTCTTTTTAAAGGCATTATCCAGGTTAAAAGCAACCCGGGGCAGGTATCCGAAGTCCTCGAGAAGGGTGAACAAGGGAAAGAAAATCATCATTGGCGGCAGCATCACGGCGACCACCCAGGCTGATGCCAGGTACATACCGTCAATCAGTACACCACTCAGCCACCACGGAAGGCGCATGATATCGGCTAGATTATGCAGAGCGGGATAAATCTTTCCGATCAGTAATTCAGCCAACATGGCTGAGGGATAGTTCGCTCCAACTATCGTGATCCAAAAAACCAGTGCGAAGAGCAGCAGCATTACCGGAAAGCCCCACACCCGGCTGGTGACAATGCTGTCAATTGTACGGTCAAGATCGAAGCGCGGTTTCTCCCCTTGACGCGTTATTGCACGATCGGCGATGTGGGCTGCTTCCGTAAAAGTGGTCTCCATGATTTGCTCGTGGAAGTCCCCACCAACCTGCCAGCGCAGCGCTTGTGCTGATGACAGGATTTCTTCGGCTGCACCTTGCTGGTCGGATGTCATCTGGCGGTCTCCAATTCGATTTCCAGACCTTGACTTACTACCTCCGGCTCGCCGGGGGTAAGATCGCCTAATTCGCCTTTATAAATTGCTTCGCTTATCCTCTCATCGCCATCCAACAGGCGTAAAGCTACCCAGCGAGAGTTTGGCAGCTTTGGATATGCGCTTTCGAGCTTCTCAACTAGTTGATCGATGGCGCGTTTCAATTCTGGAGGTTCGTTTTGAATTCGATATGGATTTGTGGGTGTCTCTCCTGTCGCAACTCCACTGATTGCCTGGACCAGATTGTCCAATCCTTTATTGTGGCGTGCAGAGGTGGGCACTACAGGAACACCCAGATCGCGGGCTAAGCGGCGTTCATCAATGGACAATCCGTGGCGTTCGGCCTCATCCATCAAGTTTAGGCAGACCACAACACGGTCGGTGATCTGCATCACCTGCAGGGCGAGGTTGAGATTGCGCTCCATCTGGGTCGCGTCCACGATCACAATTGTGACATCTGGTTGCCCAAACAGGATGAAATCGCGCGCAATTTCCTCATCAAGGCTCGTGGCGAGCAAGGAATATGTGCCGGGTAAGTCGACCAGTTTAAATCTGTATCCGTTGTAATCAAAACCACCTTCAGCACGTGCGACGGTTTTACCGGGCCAGTTGCCGGTGTGCTGGTGTAAACCTGTCAGCGCATTGAACACCGTGCTTTTGCCCACATTTGGGTTTCCAGCCAGGGCTATCACGAAGTCCCAATCCTGCATATCGACTCCGAGCTTCAGCAGGTTGGCAGCATTGTGCACCGGACAGGTTTGACATTGGGCTTGGAGCGGTGCAGATTTGTCCTGGGAAGAGGTATCGCTTTGTTTCGAAACTGTGCTGGTGCTTTTCTGACTTTGTCGAACAGGGTTGTTTGATCCCGGTTTATCGTATTCTCCAGTCATTGAAGGACCTCTTGTAGACGGTTGATGCGAATAAGTTCAGCTTGTTCCCTTCGCAATGCGATGAGAGCGCCGCGAACACGGTATGCAGTGGGATCTCCTCCGGGACTTTCCAATTCAGCTTCAATGATCGTACCAGGTAAAATCCCGAGGTCCATCATGCGCCGCCTATCCTGTCCTCGGAAGCGGGAGGAAAGGGTGACCACCTTCCCTCTCTCACCAGGTTGAAGGACGTTGAGAGGTTCACCTACGGGTTTTTTTTCGGTGGTTTCTTGAAGTATTGGCGACACGGTTATACTGGCGGCTACGATCGGTGCAAGCAAGTGTTCCTCGCCATTTGCCCAGAAACGTACCCGTTGGGAAGTTTTTTCGATTATTCGAACCGCCATCCCTGTGTGCAAGCCTTCCGCTACAAGTTGGGCAAACACCGCTTCAGGTTCGTCTTCCATGTGTACAATGCGGAGTGGTGAGTCTAAAGGCATTGATGTCAATGGCTGACCTCCGTGAGGCACCATCTCTCCTTCGGAGGTGGGGATCGGGTCCCCGTGGGGGTCATACGTTGGGTTGCCCAATTGGGCAGCCAGATCATCTGCTTCAGATAGTGAGATTTCGTGCTCATAGCGCTCAGCGATGTTGTGCCATTGCGCTTCGTCGAAACCGGTTTCGTCAGACAGATAGCGTTCCCACAGGCGGTGAGCGCGGATTATTTGCAATGCATAGTTTCTTCCTTCTGTTGTTAGTTGGAAGGTCTCGCCATGCAGAGCAACTAAATCCTGATCCTGCATATCCTTTAATAAACTGGCGGCTTTTGAAGTGCTGATCTGAAGCGCGCCTGCCAGGCTTTCAAGAGTGGCAGGCTGACCGTGTCGTTCAGCTTTTTGGAGGTGTTTGAGTGCATCTTCCTGTAAGACACGAGCTGAGAGCTGTCTCATCCTTTGGATGTATCCAATCAGGCCTCCATTCGGATAAATCAGCAGTGTGAGCAGACCCATGAAAACAAGTCCCAACACTAATGCAATTAGAGGATCTGGCATATTTGTATCTCCATCGATTATTTTTATTGGGGCAATCATAAAATAGAAATCAAAATGTGTCAACCCCCTAAAAAAAATTTTAGGTATCCCTAAATAAACTCCTTTCAATTTATAGACAGTGGGAGTTCATCCAAAAAATATCAGAATTAGCTGCTGGACACAGTCACTTAACTGGATTCCTTTATCAACCCGAGGACTGCCGAGGTATTCAGGAGGGCTTTTGGAACGAAGGAGGAAATTAATACATATTCTTGGTCTTTTTCACCATCCTGGCTGCGTTCGGAGCAGTGGGCGTTAGCACCAGAAGGTCCCAATCCATCCAGGGTTGGGAAACAATCCCAGAGCCAGTTGCCGTCGCTTAAACCGCCCCGTTCTTCAGCCATAACGCCCATCCCGATAGAGCTTGCCGCTTCTGTCCACAGGTCATGCAGCCAGTTTGTCATCTCGTTTCGCGGCCAAGGGTCTGTCTGGTCTTTCAATTCGATGGAAACCTTACAGGAATAGCCATCTCCACTGGAGACTTGTGATGTTCCGTTTAGTGCCATCATCTTGTTAACACCTTCAGAAAATATTTGTGGGTCGAAGGCGCGCATTTCAACGCTGGCTTGGGCGTGATGCGGTACTCGGTTGACCACGCTGCCACCCTCGATAGTACCGACGTTGAATGTGACCTGGCGCTCATAATCTGTAAATGAGGCGATTGTCTGAACTGTGTGAGCCATCTGTACGATAGCGTTGGCGCCCTGAGCGTGATAGTTGCCTGCGTGCGCCGATCTGCCCTCAACTTCGACTTGAAAAACGGCTCTTCCCTTACGTGCAACAACTAATGGATTGTCCTTTGTTCCGAGTGATCCGCCCTCAAACACCAGGCATGCCTGCGTATTTTCTGGCAGTCGACCCTTGCATAACCGGCCAAAATCTTCTGAGAGAGTCTCCTCAGCCGCGTTAAGAAAGACCATCCAATTGAAATGCTCGTATTCTTGGGGGTAGATGGTCTGCAGGGCATCTAAAAGCATGTAGATCATCACCGTTCCCCCCTTGATGTCGACCGTCCCAGGACCATAAATGCGATCGTCCTCCAGCCGCCAGAAGAAATTATTGGCGATTTCCTCTTCTGGTGGGTAAACTGTGTCGAGATGGGAGATCAACGAGATCACCGGTTTTTCGTTTTTTGCTCCTTTGTTCTCTTCAGATTGGGTAAGTATAAGATGTTTGCCGAAATCTGGATTCTCACACTGAACGAATTCGGGTTTGAATCCGAGTTTTGAAAAGAACTCTACCGTCAGATCCCCCAGTTCGTTTACACCATCTGGATTGGCTGTGAAGCTGTTGATTTCAACCATCCGGCGAAGCATATCGATATTGGATCTAAGGTTGATTTGGAAGAAGTCTTCTAACTCTTGGTGTGAATTCATAATTATGCTGTCCCTCAGTTTTCTGGAGTGGTTTCTGGCAATTATACCCTTTGTAAAGAATCGAGAATGCTGTCATTCTCGCTGACAATAACAGAGGGACCGAAAATGCTGTGGACCGAAAATGCATGTGGACCGAAAATGCTGTCATTGTTCAGCGATTCTGTCACCCTAATTGTTCAACAGAAATGTCACCTTGACCACTAACATAACATAAGTATAATCAACATTACCCAAAAGGAAGGCGAGCTAGGGATGGTTTTGAGCCACCCTGCTCGTCTTTT
>JAUWPO010000055.1 GCA_030611505.1 Chloroflexota bacterium | reverse complement strand
TTCTGAACCGGACGGTGGCGGACCGTAAACCAACGCTCATTTTCACCATCACCTTCAAAATCAAAATAGCCTGAACTCAGCAGGCTTAAACCCCACCCCCACAAGTGTTCGATTACGTTGGGAAACTCGTCGGCTGGCAAGTTATCGACCAGAAATTCAACTGCGTATGCTGGAATACAGAATTGTGCTTGTATACATGCCCGGTAGACATCGTCAGGCAATTTATAGATCTCCAGGAATTCCTTAGCCGGATCGATCCAGCGGCTGTTAGGAAAGCTTGGGTTTGCGATGATATCTGACATATAATCTTTTGCAACTTTTGAGTTCCCTATCAAGGAATGGTAAACCCCCAGTCGATAGCGCCATTCATCTTTGGCGTCAACTGGAAAAGCTTTACCTTCTTCATTCTCAGATGGTGGCCAGTATGTCAGTAAGGGTTCCATAATCTGAATGGCGGCATCGGGTCCCCAGAATTCAATTGCGTGGTCGACAATAAAACCACAGTAATTTAACGATTCTTGTATTGGTTCAACAAGGTACTGCGCTTTGACAAACTCAAAAATTACGCCGTTCCAATGATATGTCTGCTTGATCGTTACAGGACAAACGGGGAACAAAGTAGTTTCGAATACCAGATCGTTTTGCCCGCTCACATTCTGGCTAACGACCCAATAGTTGAAAAACTCCATCCCAATGTCTGAAATATCCTTTTCTGGTACGAAAGGTAGCTTCTCGGGAGGAAAACTTCCCAGATTAAATACCGCAGGCGGTTGTAGATGAAACACATCCGGTGGGTTGGTAAAGTAAAATGCCGCCTCTTCGCCATCCCCCTCATTACCATTAAGATCGCTGATAATCCAACCACCTTCTGGTTCATTCACAAAATCAAAATGGCTCACCAGGTTCAATGCATTGAAAGCGTTCGAGGATTCTAACAGCCATATATAAGCGCTGCCGCCTCCCCTGACCTCTATTAAATAACTACCCAAGTAGCCAGACAAAGCCTCCAGTTTGAGCATGTGCAGTTCCATACGCGGTTCCCGCTCCTGAAACCAGCGTTTCAAACTGGACAGGTCGGTTTCACCGCTGTTCAGACTCTCTGCGATCAGGTTTGCATATCGCACTCCAACTTTCGGATCTCCAATGCGCTCCAAGTTATACGCCAATCCCCATCGCCACACGATTGACTGCGTCGATTCAGGAAATCTCATAATGGATTCTTCCTGGGCTAATACGGCATATTCATAAGCGGCAAAGTAGGCAGCGTTGTGATCTCCGCGTTCCTCCAGAGCGAGAGTATTTGGGTAGTTATCTATTAAAGCAACCATGTTGTCCGCTTTTTCGGGCGTCCATTCAGTTAAATTGTACAAATTATTATTCGCTACCGGCCAGGCGGGCGTCAGGGTTGCAGGTCCTATGGGTGTAAGCGTTGGTGTCGGTGTCAGGGTTATTGTTGGTGTTCGGGTAATTGTTGGGGAAAAGGTTGGACGGGGAGTTGTCGTTATTGTAGGAGTTTGCGTTGTTGTTGGAGTCTGGGTATAGGTCGAAGAAGGACTGGGAGTGTTAGTTATTGTTGGCGTCTTGGTCGGTTCAGGTGCTAATAATGTGGGATAAGCAGCGATAATAAAAACCAAACCCAGGATGATGATTGTGAGAATGATCAAGTTGGTGAGCAAAAACTGCTTACGTTTTGTTTCTTTCTGGTCGCCAGACATTAATTTATTAGCCAACCTTACACAAGCATCAATATTGCATTCAAATTATACGCCCACTTCCATTACTGTCACCGCATCCAAAAAAACCTGCTCTTCGATTTCTTCCTTGAGAGGCTGTAAAGGTGGTCGCACTTGCCAGCGAGGGAATTCGTATAATCTCGATATTAAGTATTTCAGGAGCGGCGGTGCAGGAGGATAACGATCGATGATGGAACGGGCTGTATTCAATCTCACCTGCACCATTTCCAACGATTCGCCTCGTTGGTGCGCCTCCCATACTACTCTTAAATCAAGTGAGCACAAATTCGCCAATGCTGTAATGCACCCCGAGGCTGAATGTGCTAATGCGTAACTGAACAACCTATCGTTACCCGACAATACAATCATATCTGACCCAAAAAGATCTCCTAACCGGCGAGCGTTCTCTAGATCACCGGAAGAATCCTTGATCCCTGCAAACCTTTGTGGAAAAGCGTCTTTCAAACGAGATAGCAAATCGATCGATAAAGGTATTCCCGACACCGCCGGAATGTGATATCCCAGGAGCAAGCTGCCGGATGGGACGGCGCTCCGCATCAACTGGCTGTACCAGGCAAACAATCCTTCGTCAGGTACTTGGCGGTAATAATAAGGAGGTAGGACGACGACAGCATCCATTCCAATCTCAAAGGCATCTCGTGTCAGTCCTATCGTTTCATCCAGGCTCGGTGTTCCAGTACCAACAAGCAATTTAAATTCGGGATGCGTTTGACGAATCGAGATCGCAGCGCGCATGATCTGCAACCGTTCAGGCGGCGAAAAGGATGGACCTTCCCCTGTGGTACCAAGCAGGAGTGCTCCATGACACCCTCGCTGGGCTAAAAAATCAAGCAGGCTCAACAGATCATCTTGAACGAACGCATAATCAGGGTCCAACGGTGTCAAAGCAGCCGCGAACACACCTTTGATTGCAAATGGACTTGTCATGCGGCTGATTATAATTGAAAAATACTCTTGCTTGATGAACTGACTTAACCCTGGTATATTAGTGCCGCTCTGGGTATGTAGAAATAGACATTAATATGAAATTAATTCTATGAAAAAAGAAAATTGGAGTATTGCTAATAAATCTGGATATTTAATAGCGTTCGCACTGCTTATACTTACAAGCTGCAGTCGTTTTGTCCCAGACGATACGCCAACCCAAACCCAGGCGCCAACGTCCACTGTGCCCGGGATCAAGGTGCCCACCCCCACACTGACACCAACTGAAGTGATAATTCAAGGCACAGTCACTATATGGCATTCCTTTAATGAACGTGAGATGCCTGCTTTAGAAATGGTAATCAATGATTTCAGCGCTCTGTACCCCAATGTGTACTTTGATGTTCTGTATGTGCCTCTTGAAAACCTGCGAACACGCTTCGAGATAGAAGCGCAGGACGGGCGCGGCCCTACGATACTGCTAGGACCAGCGGATTGGGGTCCAACATTATATGATGCTGGGTTAATTACCGCGTTGACCGATCTCAGCAATAGCGACATACTCGAAACGCTTAACCAACCTGCATTAGGCGCAGCCCGCTATAAAAATGAATTGATCGGTCTGCCGTATTCAATCAAAGGTGTGGTCCTTTTCCGCAACAAGAACATCCTGCGCGATTCAGCAGCAACCTTTGATAATTTAATCTATAACGCCAACGCAGCCACACAGGGAGAAGTGCTTGGCGCGATGCTCGAGCGCAGTTTTATTTTTTCCGGTGCACATTTGGAAGGCATCGGCGGAAGGCTTATGGAATCAAATGGCTTTCCGGCGTTTAATGACATGAAAGGCGTTGAATGGCTTGATTTATTAATCGCTTTTGAAGAGGCCGGACCGAGCGATTACTTAAGCGACCAGGATGTTGAACTCTTCAAGGAAGGAAAAGTTGGTCTTATCATCGATGGGACCTGGAATATGACTGCACTGGCAAGCGCAATTGGAGCCGAAAATTTGGCGATCGATCGCTGGCCGGAATATGGCGATGGCTCACTTTCCGGCTATGTGTTGCCAGAGAATCTTTACCTGAATTCACAAATCAGTGGTGATCGCCTAACTGCATCCAAGATGTTCATGGAGTATTTAGTTTCCGAAAAAGCCCAGTCCATATTCGCAGAGACAGGTTCCATTCCTGCAATGACCGATATTATTATGACGGATCCAATCACCGGCACGTTGATGACCAAGGCAATGTCAGCCCTTGCTAGTGGCTCGAGTTACCCCATAGCTCCCGAGATGGAAGCATACCAAATCCCAATGGATATGGCTCTAAGATCTGTTTTTAGCAGCGCTGTAATACCCTTTGATGCCCTCCAGACTGCAGAAGAATCTATTATTCAGGCGCTTTCAGAACCTGGAATTACACCCACACCAACCCCCTGATTTCGAAAATATTCAAAGCAGTCGGATTAAACCGATTCGTCTATCCTTAAAAATAACACTTCAAGCGCCTTTACACATAAGGATATTTGTATATCGGAATAATGACAGTTGGCACTTCACAATAAGAGGTGAATTCCTGATAATAATAAACAAAAGGAATGATATTATTGAGTGAAGGAGGATCGTAATGCCGGTTAAAGGCTGGGTTGAAGTTGATCCATTTTATTGTAAAGGTTGTGATTTATGTGTTAATGCCTGCCCTCAAGACGTATTGGCAATAGACATGGATCAATTAACTTCCAAGGGGTATCATCCTGCATACCTAAAAGAAGATGCCTGTACAGGATGTGAAATCTGTGCATTAGTTTGTCCAGAAGCAGCCATAACTGTTTATAGAGAAGTTCCGATTCGCTCAGATCGTCGCAAGGTTGTTAAGGCAGGGAATTAGGAGGTGTTTTGTGCCGCGTGAGTTATTAAAAGGCAATGTAGCCATGGCAGAGGCAGCCGTACGAGCAGGAGTGGAAGCCTATTTTGGATATCCGATCACGCCCCAAACCGAGCTCCTTGAATGGATGTCACACCGCTTGCCTGAATTGGGGCGGGTTTTTTTACAAGCAGAAAGCGAAGTCGCCGCCATTAATATGGTGTACGGCGCCGCCTGCACTGGCGTGAGGGTGATGAGCTCTTCTTCCAGTCCTGGAGTTAGCTTAATGATGGAAGGCATTTCGTACATCGCCGGGACGGAACTTCCCGTTGTATTAATTGATGTTGTCCGCGGCGGACCCGGACTAGGCAATATCGCCCCTTCGCAAGGTGATTACAATCAAATCGTTCACGGTGGCGGTCATGGTGATTACCACTCGATCGTGCTGGCGCCATCCAGTGTGCAAGAAGCAATTGATCTGACTGTGCTCGCTTTTGACCTGGCCGAAAAGTATCAAGCTATCGTCGTGGTGATGGCGGACGGCAATATTGGTCAGATGATGGAACCGGCAGAATTACCGCCCATGCTCCCAATAAAAAGCGAATATCCGGAATGGGCAGTCCGAGGCGCAAAAGGCAGAGATCATCGCATCCTGACTTCTATCTATATGAACCCGGAGGATGAAGAAAAAACCAACCTGCGTATCTTAGAACGGTGGAATAAAATTGAAGAAAATGAGATTCGCTACCGAGAATACTTCTTGGATGATGCCGAATTTGTGGTGATAGGTTATGGAACCGCAGGACGAGTAGCTTTTTCGGCTGTTCGATCCGCCCGAGCAGAAGGAATTCCTGTTGGTTTGCTCCGTCCAATAACGCTCAATCCATACCCGTTCGCAAAAGTTGCCGAACTGGCAAATCAGGCGCATGCTTTTCTTGTCGTAGAGATGAACACCGGTCAAATGCTGCAAGATGTACAGTTGGCTGTCGCGGGAAAGGTGCCGGTTGAGTTTTATGGACGTCTGGGAGGCGTTGTGCCATATCCGGATGAGGTATTGAACGAAATCCGGCGCATCTCACATGAACCGATAGCTGTAGGGGTAGATCCCCGGCGAAATTGGATGCAGCGGTTGAAAACGGAGATTAGTTAACATGGAGGACTTGGGATGGCAATAACTGCTCCTGCTAATTTAGTATATTCGCGACCCGAATCGATGACCAACATCGCTACTCATTACTGTCCGGGCTGCACCCATGGCATTGCCCACCGGCTGATTGCTGAGGTGATGGATGAAATGAGCATCCGCGAGATGACCATTGGTGTTGCTCCGGTAGGCTGTTCTGTGTTCGCATACAACTACTTCAATTGTGATTTTGTCGAAGCGGCGCACGGACGCGCCCCGGCGATGGCTACTGGGATTAAAAGGGTTTTGCCTGACCGATTTGTCTTTACGTATCAAGGGGATGGGGATCTAGCATCCATAGGAATGGCAGAAATCATGCATGTAGCAGCCAGGGGTGAGAACATAACCGTTATCTTCATCAACAACGCTATTTACGGGATGACGGGTGGACAGATGGCACCCACAACTCTCCCAGGTCAAAAAACGACCTCTTCCCCAAGCGGTCGCGACGTAGAACAGACTGGTTATCCTATCCGTATGGCTGAATTGATCGCCAACATGGAAGGAACGAGCTACTCCGTTCGCAGAAGCCTGCATGACCACAAACAGATACGCAAGGCTAAAAAGGCTATACGCACAGCTTTTGAGGTCCAAAAACTCGATTTAGGGTTCGCTATGGTGGAATTGCTCTCTACCTGCCCCACCAACTGGGGTATCTCCCCACAGGAATCGCTGCAGTGGGTGGATGAACACATGGTTCCTGTATTCCCCTTAGGAGATTACAAAATAGCACCGATCATTAGAGATTTGAGAGTATAAGTGCTTGCCATTGGCAGATTAATACAAAGGATAATTTATGCAGACTGAAATAATACTTTCCGGTTTCGGAGGTCAGGGAATCATGTTTGCCGGACAGTTGTTAGCTTATGCGGCAATGGACTCGGGATTGGAAGTAACTTGGATGCCTTCTTATGGTCCTGAAATGCGCGGCGGCACAGCGAATTGCACCATCATCATTGCAGACGAAGAAATCGGCTCCCCAACAGTGCTTAAACCAAAAGCGGTCATGGTATTTAACATCCCGTCCATGATAAGATATGAACCATTGGTTGTATCCGGTGGTGTATTAATCGTAAATTCTTCGTTGATGGATCGGGAAATTACACGGAATGAAATCAAGAGCCTCAAAATCCCCGCCAACGAAATCGCCGAATCGATAGGCTCTAAACGTTTGGCCAACATGGTAATGTTGGGTGCGTTGATTACAAAGCTGCCAGTTATTCCAATTGAGTCTTTAGAACAAGCTCTCGATGACCATATCCCAGACAGGCACAGACACCTGTTGGATTCGAATTTTCAAGCTTTGCGGGAAGGTTCAGTGTTCGAAGAACTAAAACTCATTGAAGAAACGGACAATTGAAAGCTGGAGATTAAAATGCAAAATCGGCATATTATCGTTATTCCATTATTACTTTGTCTCTTGCTTCTTCTTACAGCGTGCGATTCGTTGGATGCAATAAATCCATTTAATCCAACCCCAACCTTTACTGCGACCAATACTCAAATACCAACAGCTACACCTATCCCGCCAACAGAAACTCCTCTACCGCCCACAGCTACCTTCACCCAATCAGCTTCGCCAACCCCGGAGGTGACCCCTACCCCTTCCAACACACCCTTACCTCCTATCCCCAGTGCTACACCAGAAGCAAAAGATGCAATATTGGTGTATTACTTCAATTTAAAGGATAGCGGTCGTTTTGGCTGCGGTGAGGCATTGTACTGGCTCAACACTGGCGTCCGCAAATCGGGAAGCATCGAACAAGATATCCAATACGCAATGTACCGTCAACTTGCGTATCGCGGGAAAGAACTAGGCGTACTATACAACCCAGGTTACGCTTCTACCCTGAGCGTTTCAAGCGTAGAATTTCTTCCCGATGGAACTGCGGTAGTCAATTTGTCAGGAACTTATGTGCCAGGGGACGACCCATGCGATGGGGCTCGCTTCAGAGACCAGCTCAAGCAAGTAGTTAGACAGTTTCCCCTGGTCAGCAAGGTGCGGATATTAATCAACGGCGTTAACATTGGAGATGCGACAAGCCGCAAGTAATCACAATAGCTCGTAATAAATCACCACGTTAAATTAGAACGGGCGCCGGGATATCCCGGTGCCCGTTCTAATTTAATACTCCTCCCGCGAGAGAGAACCCATTTCTAGGTTCGAATTGGATTATCTGTCAAGATCAAATATTTCAAAACTTATTATACATTAAATCGAGATTAGCACAATAGGAAACCTGTCCGATTCTTGGATGACTTAATAAAAAAAAGCGCCACGGACCTGAGGGGGGCAGGCCCGCAACGCCATATTTATTATAGCATACATAGAAAAAAACGCAAAGGGATTTTTGATAAAGATATTGGCACATATCGCGAGCTGAATGAACTGTTATCCACAACCAAATCATCTCTTCTAGACATCGTGAAACGGGTAGAGCGGATGTTAGACGTTCGCTCTACTCGTTTCACGGAAGTGCTGCAATTTCAATCTATTCGGGTTTCACCGTTTTCTCAGCAGGCAGCATCTCTTGCCTGGTAACCTTATCCTTGATCAGCAAGAAAAGTGCTCCCAAGCCAAATATGATGACGAGCAAGTTAAATAGCCATCCAATATAAGGAATTGCGGTCAGAATTATGAAGATGACCACGCCTAAAATAAATGACCAGTACATGCTCAGAGATCCATCAGACTTGAAGCGTTCCAGGATCAGGCGCCCAACGAGATAACTGACAACGATTTTCGTTATGAACGCTGTCGCGATGAAAAAAGCCAGAACAAGGTTCAAAATGGAGACGAACCCGATACCAAATATCAACCATGCCAACGCCCCAAGTGTCATCAATCCGAATAAGATTGTCAAAATGATGACAATGATCGCAAGCACAATGATGAGGAAGTAAAAGCCAAAATAGACCAATGCACCCCATCCAAGGCTTTGCCACGGTTTCGCCTGCAATCTCGCCACAGTCTGTTCTATGCAATTTGGGAAAAGCCACACAATCAATAAGCCTACAAGCAGCAGGCTGATCAGTCTTCTCAATTGTCCCAAGAACGATTTCCAAACCTTTTCTCCGGTGGTCGGTTCGGGTTCTCTATCCTCAGGCGCTTGTACAGGTAAAACCGTTTCTTCGTATTCAATGTCACCATCGACTGCCCATGAGGGGACATCAGCTTTTTGAGGAGATGTGTAAGTGAGATCGCCTCCAATTTGGGTATCCGAACCAAACGTCAACCCGCCTGGGACGCTCGGTAATGGCGGTAAATTCGGCATAAATTGGAAAGGTGTTACTGGCGCTACATCACCAGGTGAACCAACATCAGTTTTTACATCACCGCCAATGCTTCCATTCAATTCCACGCCACCAGCGTTGACCTCCACATTACCTTCAACACCGCCCGCCAATTGTGCCTGTGCCCCCATGAAAAGCAGGTCTCCTCCTATATTACTGCCCGGTTTGGTCTCCAGACTGTAACCAACTGCGACTAGATCGTCGACAATCAGTCCATCTTCATTTAAAGTAAGGACTGCACCAGCGATGCGGACATCGTCCATAACTTTACCACTGATAACAACTGATTGCCCGGCTCCCATTAAATCACCTTCAATAACACCTTCGGGTGCTATTAAAATCGTTGTGCCGAATGCTATAAGATCTCCTTTGATAATGCCTTTAACTTCAATGAAATTCGCACCGACATAGAGATCATCTTTAATCACTTCTCCGGCAGCAATCACAACTTTATCGCCCCCTTCAAATTCAAACGCTTGCGCCGGAGAGACCAGACTCAGTACGACGGTACTTAAAAGCAATAGACCAATTATGGTAGTGATAACGCGATGATTTTTCATTCTTTCTTACTCCTATCTATTTACACTTATGATATTGATCAGTCCACCTGCGCTGGTGGAGGAACACCGATTCTCAACGCCGCTCAAACCGGATATAATAAATATACCATTAAGAAAGAGGAGCAGGAAGGCATTTTGTTCTTCTCTAAGAATAAAAAGTTTGACTATCATATAGGAATGAATTCTTGTAAATATCAAATCATTTATAATTTAGCAATCATTGCATCTCCCCATGTGTCCACTTGAGGAACCGTTTTACAAACATTCAATCCAATGGAGGAATATTAATGGTCGATATAACTGAGCATTTCCTGGAACTGGTTCGACTGGCAGCTACAGACTTGCCCCCCGACGTAGAAATTTCACTCACGCAGGCATTGGAAAGAGAAAAAACGGGTTCGGCAGCACGCGGCGCTTTAGAGACTATCCTGAAAAACGTCGAGATCGCCCGCAGGGACTCAACACCCATCTGCCAGGATACCGGCACCCCCATCTTCTATGTGTATTATCCAGAAGGATGGAGCACCCGCCGCCTGCGAGCCCAAATCGAATCGGCTGTGGCAAAAGCCACTCAACGAACATACCTGCGCCCGAATTCAGTCGATCCATTGAGCGGGAAAAACAGCGGGGACAATCTGGGTGGCAATTACTTCCCGACCATTCACTTTGAAGAAGTTGAAGGCGACACATTAACCGTTGACCTGATGCTCAAAGGAGGAGGCTGCGAGAATGTAGGTGCCCAATACTCTCTGCCAAACACAGCTCTCGGAGCGGGACGCGATTTGACCGGGGTGAGGAAAGTCGTCCTGGATGCCGTTCACAAAGCCCAGGGAAAGGGCTGTGCCCCTGGAATCCTCGGCATTGCTATAGGGGGCGATCGGGGTTCATCATATCTGGCATCGAAGGAGGTCCTTTTCGGCAAAATTGCAGAGGACAATTCCGATCCACAGCTCGCCGAACTTGAAACCCGCTTAACCGAAGAAGCTAACCAACTGGGCATAGGTCCAATGGGATTCGGCGGTCAGACCACAGTCTTGGGAACAAAAATTACCAGCCTGAACCGCTTACCAGCCAGCTACTTCGTGTCCGTGTCATACATGTGCTGGGCTTACAGACGCCGGCGGATGATCTTTAAAGATGGCGAAGTACAGTACGAATAGGCGCACAGGGCAAACCTCTTGTACAGCATAAAATTATTCAAGGCAAACTAATTTTCAACCGTAGAATTGGAAGGATAAAATGCAAGAATTGACGATCCCAATCAATGAAGAGACAATTCGGTGCCTGAGGGTTGGTGACCCAGTATCTCTTTCCGGCGTTATGATGACCGGTCGTGACACTGTTCACAAGTGGATGGTGGAGACCTTTATATACAACACTCGCCAACCACAAGGCGACGACCTGGATGTTTACGAGGTGATCAAGCCGCTGCTCAACGGTGGTGTCATCTACCACTGTGGACCTGTGGTAGCAGGTCTGGAGACGCGGGAACATCAATTTGTAGCTGCCGGTCCGACGACCAGCATCCGTGAAGAGCCCTACCAAGGCGATGTTATGCGCCATTTTAACCTCAGGGGTGTTATCGGGAAGGGCGGCATGGGACCTAAGACACTGGCAGCATGCCAGGAAGTCCCAGGTGTATATTTACACGCCATTGGAGGCGCCGCATCGCTCATCGCCCAAGCTGTTGTAAAAGTGGTAGAGGTTTACAAACTTGAATTTGGCGTACCGGAAGCAATGTGGGTGATTGAGGTGAAAGACTTCCCCGCGGTTGTGACGATGGATTCTCATGGCGGCAGCTTGCATGCTGAGATCGAAAGTAAATCAAGGACTGTGCTGGAAGAGCTGCTGGTTATTGAATAAGCGAATAAACAAATCTACATGTAGCCAATCAAGCAGGACAAAATGTGGGAACGACATCCCACACCACTGGTAATCCGCTGCGAACTATTTTTTTACCTCTCATTGGCTGTATCCATTTTCGCACATGCTTCAGAAACCCCCTGCTGCGGTGTAACCTCACCGGTGAGCACCTTAATAAACATCTCTTCAAATGGAGACCAATAATTCGTGAATTGCTCGCTTTGTGGTTCAGGATACCCAAAAGCTGAGGACTCCATAAAGGTGTTAATATGCAGGTCGTTGGAGGTCACATCTAAACGCACAGGTACGTGTCCCGCGAATTCGGCAAATGATTGGGAAGATTCCTGATTGGTCAGGAACAACGCAAGTTCTAAAGCAGCCTCCACATTATGGCTGTTGGGGTTAATATAGAAACCATCAGCGCCGATCAACGGGGCGGCAGGTCCGGCTGGACCGGAAGGCAACGGGACTACACCCAAATTATCACCTAAAATCTGCTTGTATTTTGGGTATGACCAGGGACCGTTTACAAACATGGCCGCGTCCTCCCGAAGGAAAAACGCTTCGGCTGTCTCATAATCGGGTTCAAATATTCCCCCTGCCTGCTTCAAATCGACCAGATACTGCACGGCTTCTACCCAACCTTCCCGGTCAGCGATGCATTTACCATCATCATCTAGCAATCGCCCTCCAAAACCTCCCGACCACCCAAATAGATAGTAAGCGCTGAGGACATTTGCGATGATTTTTCCGTCTTGGACCAATTGGAGCAGCTCTTCTGTATTGCGGGGTGGCGATTCAAGGAGTGCCTTGTTATAGTACAGGGCGACAACCACAGTTGACTCTGGTATGCCGTAAACACTTTCATCGACCGCCATCGCCTTGATCGCTTTTTGACTGACACCTTCCAACCTGCCCTCAATATACGGATCCAGCGGCAGTACCAAACCATCGCGCGCCCAATTCCCCAAACCGTTATGAGGAGCTAAAAACAAATCCGGGCCTCCCCCAGCTATGACGTCAATTTGATAATCGCGCACAATTTCGCTAGCTGGAATCTGAAGCACGTTGATACTAAGATCTGGGAAATGGTCTTGTGCGTTCTTGATCAATGCAGATAATACACTCTCATCCGTGCTCCCGCTTTGATAGGCATGCCACAGTGTAATATCCCCCTCGATTGCTGAGTTAAGTTCGCCTGATAGCTCCGAGTAAGTTAAATCCTGTGATATACCGGGGGTTATTGTGGATTGGTCTTCCCATTCGGTAGTTTTTGTTGGGGATTGGGTGACAATTATCTCTGCCCGCTCAATTTGGGTCGGTGAACCTGAAACGGATGGGACAAGTGTTTTTTGATCAACTGCGGTCCACATCACTGCAAAGGCGAGAATGAACCCAATCCCGAGCAGTATCAAAACTACAATGAGTAGTTTTTTTCTTTTCCCCTGATTTAGTACTTCTTTACGCAACGATTCCCCCAGCTCAATCTGCTTGTGGATCGGTCTTTGAGATTTCCCTGGCCTGGTTGATTGTAGATACGATGAAAACCACGAAGAGTGCAATCGCAATAACCAAACCGAATATGTCCAAAACCGTCAAGTTAAGGAATCCAATCGTAATGGTTGGGTTGCTCCCGAAAAACAAAAAAAAGTTCGCCAGGATAAGGATAGCTCTCATCTCCGTTGGACCGAATCCACCATACGATATTACGAATTCCCCCTTTACACAAGTACGGACGTATACCAGAACCGACATCAAAAGGTAGCCGATCAATGCCAAGCATGCAATTTCAAAACGGATGAACGATGATAAACCTAATCCCAGGATAATGAGAACTTCATTGAGAGCATCCACCGTATGGTCGACGAAAAACCCGTATTTTGGTCTTTGAATGTTACGGTATCGGGCGAGCGTTCCATCCAGGCTATCGCCAAACCAATTGATCATCAAACCAAGGCTCGCCAGCCACAGAAAACCTTTATCAAAGTTAGTCAGCCAATAGCTGAGGAATATAATGACCGCGCCCAAGGTTCCGATTATAGTCAAAAGATCAGGATAGACCCAATCCGGCATGTGCGCTGCCGACCACTGCAAGGCTGGTCTTTCTAATGGTCCAAGCAAAATGTCATTCACTCTTTTATGCTTTTTAATATCCGACATAGTCAATCCTTCACGATGGAGTATTTGGTGTTTCTTCAGGCCACAGAGGTTGGATCACGGCCCATTGGTCAGGCGCCTGGCGAATGAAGTCTTCAGCGATGTTCAAGATGGTTTCTGCATTCTGGAGGATTTCTGTCTTGCGATCGTGGTGCGGTTTCATTTTTACCAAATCTGAGGCAATGACACGATAAACTCTGTCCTTATCTCTGATGGCAGTAACCATGGACACCGGAACTCCGGTTTTTAATGCCAGGTAAATATAATGGACTGGCAGCGCTGTTGGTCTTCCGAAGAATAGAGGTCTATATTTCGATTCGGGCATTGGTCGATCGACGCCTGTCAAAACGGTACCTCCGGACTTCAAACGCTCCGCTGCTTCACGTAGAACAGCCAGCGTAGCAGGTTTTATCTCGACTTCACCGCTTTCACGCAGGCTGTGCTGCCACTCGACGGCTTGA